>DATAIT010000025.1 GCA_036262515.1 Acidimicrobiales bacterium
TGCCGCCAACGGCGGCAGGAGTGCTGCGGGCAGGCGCGCACCGGGCGCAGCGGCCAGCCGCGACGAAGCCGACGAGCTCGTCCACCAGCTGGCTACGCTGGGGAAGGCGCCGGCAAAGGGATCATCGTCCCGCGCCGACGCCGGTGCGGCCGATGGAGGAGGTCGGGACGACGACATCCCGGCGACGCCTCCGAAGGGAGAGGTCGAGGGCGACGCCAGTGCAGAGGCCAACGGGGACGAGCCGATCAACCGTGGGATGCTGCTCAAGTTCCTCTCCTCGGTCCGTCCATAGGCCGGCAGACGCCGGTTCCGTCCGGGGGGGTCCCACGATCTCCCCTTCGGCGGTCCCTCGATGACCATGGAACGAACCACGGGAAGGTCTGACGGGAACCGGCTCGGGGCCCTGCTCGTCCAAGCCAACCTGCTGACCGAGGCGCAGCTGGCCCGCGCCCTCGCCGAGCAGTCGCAGACCCAGCGGTCGCTCGGCCGGATCCTGATCGACGACGGTCTCGTCACCGAGGGCGACCTGGTGGCGATGCTGTCGCGCCAGATCGGCCTCGACTTCGTCGACCTGGCCGACATGCCCGTCGACCCGTCGGCGGCCGGGCTCATCAGCGCGTCGCTGGCTCGCCGGTACCAGGCCCTCCCCGTCGGCTGGGAGGACGACCGCCTGGTCCTGGCCATGGCCGACCCGTCCAACGTGTTCGCCATCGACGACATCCGCACCATCACCAAGCGCGAGCTGAAGGTGGTGGTCGGCACCAGCGCCGCCATCTCAGAGGCCATCGACAAGTACCACCGCATGGACGGTGAGGCCGAGAACATCTCGGCCCAGGCGGCCAGCGAGTCCGTGGTGGAGGACGACCTCTCCAGCATCAAGGACGTCACCGAGGACGCCCCGATCGTCAAGCTGGTGAACATGCTCATCAGCCAGGCGGTGGCCGATCGCGCGTCCGACATCCACATCGAGCCCGGCGAGCGCGACGTGCGTGTCCGGTACCGCATCGACGGCGTGCTCCACGAGGTGATGCGCCCGCCGAAGAGCATCCAGTCCGGGATCATCTCCCGCCTGAAGATCATGGCCGAGATCAACATCGCCGAGCGCCGCATCCCCCAGGACGGGCGGGTGAACATCAAGCTCGGCGGCAAGGCGGTCGACCTCCGGGTCGCCACGCTGCCCACGGTCTACGGCGAGAAGATCGTGATGCGCATCCTCGACAAGTCGACCGCGCTGCTCAAGCTGAGCGACCTCGGCTTCCTGCCCGCCTCCATGGAGGCCTACGAGCGGTCCTACCGGAAGCCCTACGGCACCATTCTCGTCACCGGCCCCACCGGCTCCGGCAAGTCGACGACCCTGTACGCCACGCTGAACATCCTCAACGAGGACACGAAGAACATCATCACGGTCGAGGATCCCGTCGAGTACCGGCTGCCCGGCATCAACCAGGTGCAGACCAACAACAAGGCGGGCATGACCTTCGCGGCCGCCCTGCGGTCGATCCTCCGCTCCGACCCCGACATCGTCCTGGTCGGCGAGATCCGCGACAAGGAGACGGCCACCATCGCCATCGAGGCCGCCCTCACCGGGCACCTCGTGCTGTCCACCCTCCACACCAACGACGCCGCCACCACACCCACCCGGCTCATCGAGATGGGCGTCGAGCCGTTCCTGGTCGCCAGCGCGCTGGACTGCATCGTCGCCCAGCGCCTGGCCCGCCGCCTCTGCGACAAGTGCGCCGAGGGGTACGAGGCGTCCACGGACGAGCTGGCCCACCTCGGCTGGGACTTCGCGTCCGACGAGGAGACGGTGGAGCTGTTCCGCCCGGTGGGATGCGCCCACTGCGGCAAGACCGGCTACCGGGGCCGCTTCGCCATCCACGAGGTCCTCACCGTCACCGAGGAGATCGAGCGCCTGATCGTCGACCGGGAGCACTCCGAGGACATCAAGAAGATGGCCGTCGCCCAGGGCATGCTCACCCTCCGCCAGGCCGGCCTCGTCCACGTGACCCAGGGCACGACGTCGATCGAGGAGATCCTCAGGGTGGTCGCCTAAAAGGCCGATACGGAGGTATGCAGGCTGCCTCGCGACGTCTCGGTGAGTTCCTCGTCGACCGCAAAGTTCTCTCCCGGGATGCACTGGAGAGGCTGCTGATCCGGGAGGCGAACGACGGCGTCTCGCTGTCGAAGATGCTCCTGGCCGAGGGCGTCGTGGCCGAGAAGGACCTGGTCGCGGCCGTGGCCTCCCAGGTCGGGATCGCGTTCATCGACTTCGACCAGACAGCCGTGAACCCGGCGCTCGACCGCCTGGTGCCCGTCGAGCTGGCCCGCCGGTACCTGGCCATCGCCGTGGACTTCGAGGGCAGCGAGCTGGTCGTCGCCCTGGTCGACCCCAGCGACCAGGAAGCGGTCGCCGAGATCGAGCGGGCCACCGCCTGGACGGTCCGTCCGGCCATCGCCGTGCGCAGCGAGCTGTTCCGGATCGTCTCGGCCATGTACGGCCAGGACGACGTCGAGGTGCCGCCGCCGGCGTCGACCGAGGAAAACGTGCCCATCGAGGCCGGCGCCGAGGTGAGCTCGTTCGACGGGCACGTGACCGAGCTGCACGTGAACGACCTGCTGGAACGGGTCGTGGACCTCGGCGGCTCGGACCTCCACCTGACGGCCGGCATCCCTCCGGCGGTGCGGGTGCACGGCGCCATCACCCTGCTCACCGAGTTCCCGGTGATGACGGCGTCGGAGATCCGCCGGATGATCTACGCCGTCCTCACCCAGAAGCAGCGCGAGCGGTTCGAGAACGACCTCGAGCTCGACACCTCGCACTCGGTCCCCAACCTCGGCCGCTTCCGTGTGAACGTGTTCCTCCAGCGCGATGCGGTCGGCGCCGTCATGCGCGTGATCCCCTTCGAGGTCGTGCCCTTCGACAAGCTCGGGCTGCCGGCGTCGGCCCTCCAGTTCGCCCACCTTCCCCGGGGCCTCGTGCTCGTGACCGGGCCGACGGGGTCCGGGAAGTCCACCACGCTCGCCTCGATGATCGACATCGTCAACGCCTCGAAGGCATGTCACATCATGACCGTGGAGGATCCGATCGAGTTCCTCCACCACCACAAGCAGGCGGTGGTCAACCAGCGTGAGGTCGGCGAGGACACCTACTCCTTCGCCTCGGCCCTCAAGCACGTGCTGCGCCAGGACCCCGACGTGATCCTGGTCGGTGAGATGCGCGACCTCGAGACGATCTCCACCGCGCTGACGGCGGCGGAGACCGGCCACCTCGTGTTCGCCACCCTCCACACCCAGGATGCACCGCAGTCCGTGGACCGCATCATCGACGTGTTCCCGGCCCACCAGCAGCAGCAGGTGCGCACCCAGCTCGCCGCCGCCCTGCAGGGCATCGTGACCCAGCAGCTCCTCCCCACGAAGGAGGGCCGCGGCCGGGCCGTCGCCGCCGAGGTCCTCGTGGCCACGCCGGCCGTGCGCAACCTGATCCGCGAGGGAAAGACCCACCAGATCTACTCGGCGATGCAGGCCGGCGGGAAGTTCGGCATGCAGACGATGGACACGTCACTCGCGAGCCTCGTGAAGAAGGGCCTCATCAGCACCGAGATCGCACTCGAGCGCTGCGCCAACGAATCTGACTTCCGCCGCCTCATGGGCGGCGGGTCGTAGCCGGGAGGAAGAGCCGAAGATGCCGGAGACCTACACCTACAAGGTCCGCGACAAGCAGGGCAAGATCCTGCAAGGGTCGCTCGACGCCGACAGCACCACGCTGGTCGCCAACAAGCTGCGCCAGATGGGCTACGTGCCGCTCGCCATCGACAAGAAGGCGTCCGGCGGCATGAAGACGGAGATCAAGCTGCCCGGTGCCGGCAAGCCGAAGCTGAAGGACATCGCCGTCTTCAGCCGGCAGTTCGCGGTGATGATCGACTCCGGACTCTCGCTGCTGCGTGCGCTGTACATCCTCGAGGACCAGACGGAGAACGAGACCCTCGCCAAGATCATCGGCGAGGTCCGCCAGGACGTGGAGAAGGGGACCTCGCTGTCGCAGTCCCTCGCCCGGCACCCGAAGACCTTCAACCGCCTGTTCGTGGCCATGGTGCGCTCGGGCGAGACGGGCGGCAACCTCGACAGCGTGCTGGTGCAGCTGGCCGACACCATCGAGAAGCAGGTCGAGCTGCGCCAGAAGATCAAGTCGGCGATGACCTACCCGGTCGCCGTGTTGTGCCTCGTGGTGCTCATCCTCATCGCCATGCTGGTGTTCATCGTGCCGACGTTCAAGGGCCTGTACGACGACCTGGGCGGCACGCTGCCGCTGCCGACGCGGGTCCTGCTGCTGGTGTCGTCGATGATGGTGAAGCTCCTGCCCATCGCCATCATGGCGACGGTCGGCTTCGTGTGGGGCTTCAAGCGGTGGATCGAGGGTGAGAAGGGTCGCGCCCACTGGGACCGGTTCAAGTTGAAGGTCCCGGTGTTCGGCAAGCTCGTGCGCCTGATCGCCCTGACCCGATTCTCCAAGACCCTCGCCACCCTGCTGCGCAGCGGCGTACCCATCCTGGAGTCGCTCGAGATCACCGCCGACACCGTGGGGAACACGGTCGTGGCCAAGGCGGTCAAGGACGTGCAGGACGGCGTCAAGCAGGGCGAGCCCATCGCTAAGCGCCTGGAGAACCACGAGGTGTTCCCTCCGATGGTCGTGCAGATGCTGGCCGTCGGCGAGGAGACGGGCGCCGTCGACACCATGCTCGAGAAGGTCGGCGACTTCTACGAGCGGGAGGTGGAGGCCACGGTGGAGGCCCTGACCTCACTGCTGGAGCCGCTCCTCATCGTCGTGCTGGGCGGCACCGTCGGCGGCATGGTCGTCTCGCTCTACATGCCGATGTTCAACATCATCAAGCTGATCAAGTAGCGCCCGCCTCCGGGCGAACGAGGGAAGGGACGTCGCATCCGCGGCGTCCCTTCCCTTGTTCTCGGCCTGCGCCGATCCGGCGATTTCTCTCGAATGTCCGAAGATCGCTCTCAAGTCGCACGAGCGACGTGGCGATAACCAAGGTGCGAGTCACTCCTGACAAGGGCAAACCGGCCGAGAGGCCGGGACGCAAAGCCACGGAGCCGTCCCTCACAACGACGTGAGGAAGGTGAGCCGGGCTGCCTGGAGGGTCGCCCCGGTGGTTGCCGGTGGCGGGCCGAGAGGGTGGGACCGGGCCCGCACATCCATTGCATCCACAATCCACAAGGAGAAACCCGAATGCTCGACATGCTGCGCAAGCGCCAGGAGGACGAAGAGGGTTTCACCCTCATCGAGCTCATGGTCGTGGTGCTGATCATCGCGATCCTCATCGCCATCGCCATCCCGACCTTCCTCGGCGCTCGTGAGCGCGCCCAGGACCGCGCCGCCCAGTCCAACCTGCGCAACGCGTTCACGGCCGAGAAGGTGTACTACACCGACGCTCAGGCCTACACGGTCGACTCCGGCGCCGGCGCCGTCCACTCCATCGAGCCCTCGCTGACCTACGCCGCCGACGCCACCCCGTCGGTCGTGGGCACGGTGTACATCGCCACGGCAACCGGCACCACCACCGACGACACCGTCATCCTCGGTGCCAAGAGCGCTTCGGGCAAGTGCTTCTTCCTGAAGGACCTGGCCACCGGCGCCACTGCCGGCACCAAGTTCGGCATCCAGACCACCTGCACCAGCGCCCCCTCGGCCGCCACGGTGGCCCTTCCCAAGTGGTAGTCGCTTGACCGTCAGATCCTGACGGAAGGGAAGCGGGAGCGGCTCCGGCCGCTCCCGCTTCTTCATGTTCGGCGCCGGCGTTGCTGGACGAGCTGCTGGACGGCCTCGGGACTGGCGACCCGCTCGGCCCGCGTCACGAACGCGTCGGCAGTGGAGTCGTCGCCGTCGTCCAACGCGATGGCGGCAAGGGCGGCGAGGGCGCGCGTCGACCACGGATTGCGTTCCAGCGCCGCCGCGAATGCACGTCGCGCCTCGTGCGGCCGGCCGAGTGCCAGCTCGACGTCGGCCAGGTTGTTCCAGCTGGTGGCCCTGGCCGGATCGCGACGAACCGCCTCGGCCAGCCAATGCACGGACCGCCCTTCCAACTCCTGGCGCTTCGGCACGCTCACGTTCTCCGTGGCCGAGCGGAAGAAGTAGATCTCCCCGAGCTTGGAGGCCGACTCCGGCCACGGCGACAGGTAGGCGGCGGCGCGTCGTCCCTGGGCCGTGGAGAAGTCGAGGTTGGCCTGGTCGAGCAGGAAATCGCCGACCAGCAACCGCCCGGCGCCGACCACAGCCACGACCGCGAATACTCCTGTCGACGCGAGCGCGACCCGGCCGCCCCGCCCCGCTCTTGTCGGTGGGGCCGCAGCCCCGAGGGCGAGAAACGCGATGGGCGTGGTGCCGAACGACTGCGGTTGCATGAGATGCAGGGCGAGGATCCCTAGCGCGCACCACAGGAGTGGGCCCCTCGTCGGCCGAGCCAGCACGAGCAACCCGACCAGGGCGAGCAGGCCGAGGGGGCCCGTGGTGACCAGGTATTCGGCGAAGAGGTTGTGGGCGTCGTAGAAGACGGTCTCCGGGTCGTCCGTGGCCATCTTCGCCGTTCGCCTGGGGCTGGTCGCCTCGACGAGCCGGCCCGGGCCGTAGCCGAACAAGGGACGGTCGGACATGGCCGAGGCACCGGCGCGCCAGTTCTCGAGGCGGTCGTACAGCTCGCCTTCGCTCGCCACCTCGAGCTTCTGCACCACCGTGGGGGAGCTGGCGTGGTCGGGCAGCAGCGGGCCGGCCAGGAGGGCGCCTCCGAACCCGGCGACCAGACACGCGCTGAAGGTCGCGATCAGCAGCCGCGGCCACCGCCAGATCGACGCCAAGGCGACTGCAGAAAGGGCCAGCATGCCGGTGCGGCTCCCGGACAGCTGTAGTGCCGCCCCGACGGCCATGGCGGGCAAGGCCCATCGACGCGGCTGGCCCCGGAAGGACGCGGCAAGGAGACCGGTGCCACCGGCGAGGAGGGCGCCGAGGTGCACGGGGTTGCCGAGCAGCCCGTAGGCGCCGCGAAAGGGACTCAGGTCGGCCGAGCGGAGGTCGAACGCTTCTTGGGCCAGCGCCACCACCACGTTGACGAGCACCCCGGCGAGGATCCCGGTGGCGACGTCTCGCCGGCCCACGGCGTCGAGCGAGCGGCCGATGGCCCATGCCGCCACGACGGCGGCGACCATGAGCAGTCCGGCGCCGAAGCCGTAGGGACCGAACACCGATGCGGCCGGGTGGCGGGCGACGAGAGCGGCGATGATCGCGACGGCGAGGAAGGCGGCGGCACACCTGGCGGCTCCGTCCCCGCTCCGGAGCAGGGTGCCGAGGCGGGGCAGCCCGACGGCGACGACCAGGAGGACCACGGCCACACGGACGCTCCAGAAGGGGGCATTGACCGTCGGCGAGTAGGCGATGGGAAGCAGGAAGGCGACGACCGCAGCGAACAGGCCCAGACCCGTTCGGGGCGGGGCGGCGGTCGTGCTCTCGACGCTCGCCTCCGGCGGGCAGGACAGTTGGCCTGGGCGCTCCTCCAAGCGGCCGACCCTAGCCACGTCCGACCCTGACGGAGGGCAGGGCGCTGACGACCGGCCAGGCTCCGGCGCCGATGGACCGACGAGTAGCCTGCGCCCGTGACCTACCTCCTCGTCGGGGGGTGCTCGGTCCTCGGTCTCGCCGTCGGGTCGTTCCTGAACGTCGTCATCCACCGGGTCCCCCGGAAGGAGTCCGTCGTCCGGCCACCCTCGCGCTGTCCCGGCTGCGGGTCGTCGCTCGCCGTCCGCGACAACATCCCGGTCGTGTCCTGGCTCCTCCTCCGTGGCCGGTGCCGCGCCTGTCGCGAGCCGATCTCGGCCCGGTACCCGTTGGTCGAGGTGATCACCGGTGTGCTCTTCGGCGCCACGGCGGCGCGCCTGGGCGCGGACTGGGCGCTCCCGGCCTTCCTGGTGGTGGTCGCCGGCCTCATCGCCATCTCGGCCGTCGACCTCGCGCGGTTCATCGTCCCCAACCGCATCCTGTACCCGACGTTGTTCCTGGCTGCGCCACTGCTCCTGGCGGCGGCCGCGGCCGACGGCGACTGGTCAGGGGCGCGGACGGCGGCGATCGGAGGCGTGCTCGGCTTCGGCCTCCTCCTCATCATCCACCTGGTCAGCCCGGCAGGGATGGGTTTCGGCGACGTGCGCCTGGCCGGCCTGATCGGGATGACGGTCGGGTGGTTGTCGGTGGGCGAGGTGCTGGTCGCGCTGTTCCTGGCCTTCCTGCTGGCCGCCGTCCTGGGGGTCGGGCTCATCCTCGTCGGCGTCAAGGGCCGCAAGGACAAGGTCCCCTTCGGGCCGTTCCTGGCCGGAGGAGCGATGCTCGCCATCTTCTTCGGGGCCCAGATCCTGGACTGGTACTCCGTCTGAGATACCGGTCGTCGGGAGTCGGGCGGCGGTCTGAAGGGCCTCAATCTCGGAGGGCGCGGTGCCGATACCCGAGAGGTCATGCAGATCCAGAGCCGTCGCAGGGGCCCTCGTTCGCGTGAAGGTGGCTTCACGATCATCGAGTTGACCGTCGCCATGGGCCTCGCCGCCTTCGTGTTCGCCGCGCTGGCCTCGCTGCTGGGTGCCAGCCTCCGCACGCTGGCCGTGCAGAAGGCCAGGACGGAGGGGAACGAGGTGGCCACCCAGGGCATCGAGGAGCTCCAGCGCCTCGCCTATCCCGCCCTGGGCGTGTGCACATCCGCCCCGGACCCGCCGGACGAGTTCGTCCTGCGCGCCCCACCGCTGAACTGCCCCAGCCCGGTTCCCGCCGGGTACGGCGAGGATCCGTGCAACGTGACGACTGCCGGTGCCGGCGTGCCGAAGCCCGTGTACGCGTGCCTCCGCAACAACATCACCTACAACGTGCGCCGTTACGTGGCCTGGGGTGATCCCGGCCAGACGACCAAGCGCATGGCCGTGTTCGTGAACTGGGTCGACCGGGTCGGCCGGCACGAGGTGTCCCAGCAGAGCTCGCTGCGCGCTCCCGGCCAGTCGGACCTGTTCGGCCTCGAGCCGCCCGCCTTCAGCGGCATCCCGACGGCCAATCCGTCGACCGTGATCGTCAATGGCGACGGCACGCTGCCGAACGGCACCAGTGTGGTCCTGTCGGCGACGACCACGAACCTCGTCAGCACGGACAAGGTCTTCGCCGTGTTCAACACGATCGACGACGATGGCAACGAGACGTCGTCTTCGAAGATGCTCAGCTCCGGGAACGGCAGCAGCTGGACGGGCACCATCAGTGACGCCGACGGCTTCCGGTTCGGCGCCGGCACCATGTTCTACACGTTCTCCGCCATCCGGGTGTCCGACGGGAAGGCCAACTCCACCTTCACCGGAGGGACGAACAAGTTCTGTGCCCCCCCGGACACCACCTGCGGCGGCAGCCAGTACCCGAGACTGACCGCAGTCACGGTGGCGCCGTCGTCCGACGGGCCGAACATCGGCGTCGACGCGTCCGGGACCCTCGGGCCCGACCGGATCGACTTCACCGCATCGACGACCAACACGCAGCCTGCGGACCGGGTCGCCGTCACCTTCCAGACGTCGGCTGGTGCAGTCACCACGCTGCTGCAGTCGACGTCGCCGACGTGCGATGCCACGACGACGTGCACCTGGAGCGGGAGCGTCAGCAAGAACTCGGGCTACGGCTTCCCTGCCGGGACGCGGAAATTCTACTTCTCGGTGAACCAGATCGCCGGTGGCGCAACTGCCAGCGCCGCCTCGCCGGACAAGGTGTTCGAGCTCCGATGAGGCGCGACGACGACGGCTTCACCATGATCGAGCTGGCGGTCACCATGCTGCTCCTTTCGATCGTGTCGGCCATGCTGTACGGCTTCCTCAACAGCACGTCGAGCGCGACGGCGCGCATCAGCCTGCACACGCGAGCGCAGCGCGATGCCGAGCTGGCCATGCGGACCATCACCCAGGACCTCCGGGCGGCCAGCCCGATCACCAGCGCGCCGTGCGGCAGCTATGCCAACTGCATCGCCTTCGAGCTGCAGCGCGCCAGTGCGACGGGCCATGACTGCGAGAAGACGGTGATCGGCTACGCCCTGGCCAGCGGCACGCTCCGGCGAAGCCTGACCGAGAACACGTGGAGCGGCTCGGCGTGCACCGTCACCAGGTCCGTCACCAACCTTCCGCTCCTCGTATCCGTCGTGAACGCCACCGTCACACCGACCGTGCCGATGCTCGTCTACTACGACAACAAGGGTGTGCTTCTCGACCCGGCCACCCAGGCGACGACGCTCGTGAAGAAGCCGGCGCAGGGTGGGACGGCGACCATCAAGGTGAACTTCGTCGTGCAGTACAAGAGCGACGCACCGCCGCTGAAGCTGACCGGCCTGGCGGCCCTACGGAACAGCCGGTAGGAGGCGTCATGCGAAGAATTCCCGGACGACGTGACGAGCGCGGGAGCATCCCGATCTTCCTGGGCGTCATGGTGGTCGCCACGGCGATGATCATCACCACCGTCGAGGCGGTCGACGTGGGGCTCAAGCAAACCCGCAGAGCCGGCGACTCGGCCAACGCCCTGCAGGTTGCCGACGCCGGTGTGAACGACGCCATCCAGCAGGCGCCGACCGTGCCGAAGACGACGCTGACATTCACCCGGACCGGCACCCTCGGCAGCAGCGGCTCGTACACCTACACGGCGGCGCGCGACACGGCCCGCCGCGACCTGTGGCACATCGACGTCCTCGGCACCGACAAGACCGGCGTGCGCCGCCGGATCAAGGCCGACGCCCTGCCCAGCAGCCTGTTCAACTCTCCGCTGTTCGTGAACTCGACGCTCGACCTGTCGTCAGGCGTGTCGCTCGACAGCTTCACCAACGGGGTCAGCAAGGCGACCATGTGCACCGGCAAGGGCATCATCGGCACCAACTCGCCGACCACGATGACCTTCGGCAGCGTCGGGCAGGGCCAGGGCGTGAACAACTGCAAGAAGCTGCTCGGGCTGGATCCGACCTGGGACTTCTCCATGGACGGGTGCACGTCCTTCGGCGACGGAAGTCAGGCGCTCCCTCCGATCGGAACGGGCAAGTGCCCGCCCGCACCGGACACGTTCAAGACGCCGCCGAAGCCGTTCACGCCCGCAACGGTGTACCCGCCGGGCACACCGCTCACCAACCCGAAGGCGGCGGACTACCTGGGCACCGCCAACCAGACGCTCGTGTGCGACCCCTCGCAGCCGGCCAGCACCACGGCGGCGACGAAGAGCGTGCAGTCGCTGGTCGGCGGGAAGATCTACTACTTCAAGTCGATCGTCCTCAAGGACGGGTGCACGATCACCAGCCCCGTCCTCCTGCCGGCGGCGGCGGGAGGCGGCATCGATCCCGAGAGCCCGGTCACGCTCTACGCCGATACCCGCGTCGACATCGGCAACCCCAACGGCCAGGGCGGCGCGATCAACAAGCCGCCGCAGAGCGCGACCGTGTGTGGCAACACGAGCACGTCGACCGTCGTCGACGGCAAGGCCAACCCGGCGTACTACTACTGCCCGCTGTGGACGGCAGGCCTGCGCATCCGCATGATCAGCGGGGCGTCGAACCTGGTGAACATCCGCTCGAGCGGTACCAAGTTCTGGGGCTCCATCGAGGTGCCGACCGGTACCATGACGCTCACCGGGTCGCAGATCGAGATCTGGGGAGCGGCGGCGTCCAACACGGCCAGTTCGAACGCCCAGTTCACCTGGCACTTCGACGACTCGCTGGTCGTGATCTCCAACGGCCAGTACGGACTGTCGGGATGGCGCGAGGAGCCGCTGCCGTCCTGACCGCGATCTGACCGAGGAGCTTCGGTAGAGCCGCCGGCGAGAGCGCCGGCGGCTCTTTCGCGCGCCGACGACCCCAAACACCCCTATGGGGCAGTCCCCGCCGACCTGCCGCCGTGGACCAACGTGTTCCAGTCGTCCAGGTATCCCGAAGACGGTCCTTCAGTCCCCCCCTTCGGCGTGCCGATACCGCGAGGGATGTCGGAACACGACGCAACGGCGTCGGGACTCTGGAGGATGACGTGGAGCATTTCGTGACCGGGAGGAGGGCCTGATGGCTGCACGTGTGGTCGGGCTCGATCTCGGCAGCTACGGCGTGCGGGCGGTCGAGCTGACGGTGGGCAACGGGCGCCCGACGCTCGAGCGCTTCGCCCAGGTCACCCTGCCGCCCGGCGCGGTACGCGACGGCGAGGTGGTGGATCCCGGGGCCGTCTCGGCGTCGATCCGGCGCCTGTGGAGCGAGGGTGGCTTCAAGTCCAAGCGGGTCGCCATCGGCGTGGCCAACCAGCGGGTGATCGTCCGCCTGGCCGAGATGCCCACGATGACGGACTCCGATCTCCAGGCCTCCCTGCAGTACGAGGCCCAGGAGCTCATCCCGATCCCGGTGGACGACGCGATCCTGGACTTCCAGATCCTCGACGACGCCATCACCCCCCACGACGGTGACCCGCGCATGCGGGTGCTGCTCGCCGCCGCCCAGCGCGACATGGTGCGCAACCACCTGGCCGCAGCCGAGGCCGCCGGCCTGCGCACCGACGTGGTCGACGTCGTGCCCTTCGCCATGGTGCGTGCCCTGTCCGTGTCGGCCAACCCCTTCGAGTTCGACGGCGGGGCCGAGGCCATCGTCTGCATCGGTGGGGGCGTCACCAACGTCGTCGTGCACGAGCAGGGCGTCCCCCGCTTCGTGCGCGTCCTCCTCGTCGGCGGCGACGACGTCACCGACGCCATCGCCCGCGAGCTCGACGTTCCCGTCGACCAGGCCGAGGCGCTGAAGCGGCAGGCGGACATCACCTCGCTCGATCCGGGTGTGGCCCGGGCCGGCCAGGTCGTCCGCGACCGCCTCGCTCCGCTCGTGGAGGAGGTCCGGGGCTCGCTCGACTACTACCTGGCCCAGTCGCAGTCGTCGACCATCGACCGCATCCTCGTCACCGGCGGCGGGAGCCGCATGCCCGGGCTCATGGAGCGGCTCCAGGGCCAGCTCGGCGCCAACGTCGAGCCCGCTCGCCCCCTCGCCGGCCTCCAGATCGGCAAGAACGTCGGCCTGAGCGACCGGGAGCTGTCGGACATCGAGTCCCTGCTCACGGTGCCGATCGGCCTGGCCCTGGCCGGCGAGTCCCAGAAGGGGCTTCGCCGCATCAACCTGGTCCCTCGCGAGGTCGCCGTGGGTCGCGAGCAGCGGCGCCAGGTCGTCCTGGCCGGTGCCGGTGTCGCCGTGCTGGCCACGCTCCTCGTCGGGGCATGGGGTGCACGCGGCGGCCAGCTGTCCGACGAGCGCCACCGGGCCGACACGACCGAGCTCCAGGCACAGGCCCTCGAGCACGAGGTCGGGACGCTCGGCGACACGATCGCATTGGACAAAGAGCTGACCGAGCGCCGCAGCCAGGTGACCTCGGTTCTGGCCAACGACGTCGCCTGGACCAAGCTCTTCAACGAGGTGGCGACGGTGCTGCCGAGTGACGTCTGGCTCACCACCTTCACCGGGAGCCACGCGGGTGAGCTGACCTTCTCGGCCAAGGGCTTCGACCAGACGTCGACGGCACGGTGGCTCCAGCGGATGGCCGACATCAAGTCCCTGTCCGGGCTGTGGGTGCCGACCTCGACCAAGGAAGGCACCGGTCCCCTCTCGACGGTGACGTTCACCTCGGATGCCAATCTGACTCCCGCTGCCATCTCGAACAGGGCGCAGCGCTACCTGGAGGAGAAGCCGTGACCCGGCGCAACATGCTCATCGCCGGTGCCGCCGCCGGCCTCATCCTCGTCCTGTGGTACCTCCTGCTCTGGAGCCCGCGCAAGGCCGACATGGCCGAGGCGCAGGACCGACGTGAGGCCGCCGAGGCCAGGCGCGACGAGCTCGCCATCCGTGTCGCCCGCCTGCGGGCCTCGCAGAAGGACGAGCCGATGAAGCGGGCCCAGGTCGAGGCGCTGCGGACGACGATCCCGGACGAGCCGAACCTGGCCGCCTTCATCCTCGACACCAACGACGCCGCCGCCAAGTCGGGCATCGACTTCATCAGCGTGGCGCCGAGCGAGCCGGCGGCAGGCGCAGGTCCGTCCGGCGCCATTGCCGTGCCCACCGCCGCCGGTGCGGCGCATGCACCGGCCGGCGCCTTCCCTGCCGAGATCAAGTTGCAGCTGCAGATCACGGGTGGGTACTTCCAGGTGCTCGACTTCCTCAACAGGGTGTCGGAGATGCCCCGCCTGGTCATCACCGACGATCTCACGATCAACAGCGACGACAAGGCCAAGCTCACGGTCGGCCTCACCGGTCGCATGTTCGTTCGCAGCGTCCCCGTCGAGTTCGGCGGCACCGCACCGGCCCCGACGACGGCCCCGCCGGCGGCGTCCAACGTGACGAACACCCCGGCCGCGTCCACTCCTCCGCCCACGGCGACGGCGGCCCCCGCCATCCCCGCCACCACGACCTCTGGAGCCCGGTCATGACCGCCCCGCACGAAGCCGTCGCCGAGACCCGCAATCGCCTCCCGCTGCTGGCGGGAGGAGGGCTCGCCCTGGTCCTGCTGTTGTTCCTCGCGACCAAGGTCCTCGGTGGGGGCGGCGGCGGAGACGACGTCCCGCCGACCGCGGCCACGGGCGTGACCACCGTCACCACTGCGGCTCCGGCCGCCGCCGCCGCTCCTGCGGAGGAGGCGCCGGTGGAGACGTTCGAGGTGTTCAACACCAAGAACCCGTTCCAGCCGCTGCGCAGCGCGGCGACGGCGTCGCCCGCCGCTGCCTCACCCGCCGCAGCCACGCCGGTTGCGCCCGCTCCCGCCGTCGTGGCCACGCCGGTCGCGGTGACCCCGGCCCCCGCCACAACCGTTGTCACGGCCGCTCCGGCACCGGTCCAGAGCGGCGCCACCGGTGGTCAGACCACCGCTCCCGTGCAGTCCACCCGTGTCGCGCTGCTGGACGTGTTCACCGAGGGCGACCGGGTCGTGGCCAACGTGCGGGTGAACGACACGGTGAGCAAGGTCGCCGCCGGCGACACGTTCGCCTCCAACTTCAAGGTCGTGTCCCTCGACGCCGGCGAGCGGTGCGGGCGCTTCCTCTTCGGCGACGACCAGTTCCGGCTCTGCCGGGGCGAAGAGGTCCTCAAGTAGCCGGTCATACGATGGGTGGGTGCTGACCAGCGCCCACCCGACCGGCTGTGCCTAGGAGGATCCTGCTGGTCGGGATGATGGGCGTGGGCAAGTCCACTGTGGGACTGGCCCTCGCCCGCCGCCTGGGCTGGGTGTACCTCGACAGCGACGAGCAGGTGATGCTCCGGACCGGGCGGACCGTGCCCGAGCTGTTCGCCGAGCAGGGGGAGGCGGCCTTCCGCGCCGAGGAGCGGCGAGCCCTGGAGGACGCCGTGGCCACTGCAGAGCCGGCCGTCGTGTCGGTGGCCGGCGGCGCCGTGCTCGACCCCGACAACCGGGCCCGCATCCGCGCCGGGGGCACGGTGGTGTGGCTGCGGGCCGCCGTCGACACCCTGGCCGGTCGAGTGGGCACGGGAATGGGACGCCCGCTTCTCGGCGACGACCCGGCCGGCGCCCTCGCCCGCCTCTACGAGCAGCGCAGGCCGCTGTACGCCGACCTGGCCGATCTGGTCGTCGACGTCGACGAGGTGACGCCCCAGGCCGTGGTGGAGCGCATCGTCGAGGCGGTCGGATGATCCGCGTTCCGGTGGAACTCGGCGACCGCTCGTACGACGTGGTGGTGGGGGCCGGTGCCCGCCACGACCTGGCCAAGGTGATCCCCGCCGGCGCGCGGCGGGCGGCGGTGGTGACCCAGGACGCCATCCCCGTCCAGGTGGAGCCGGGGGTCGACGCGGAGCGTTTCGTGATCGGCCCGGGCGAGGCGGCGAAGACGCTGGCAACGATCGAGGACCTCTGCCGGCAGTTCGCCCGCTTCGGGCTGACCCGGCACGACGTGGTGGTCGCCGTCGGCGGCGGTGTGGTCACCGACGCCGCCGGGTTCGCGGCCGCCGTCTACCACCGGGGCGTCACGGTCGTGCACGTGCCGACCACCCTGCTCGGCCAGGTCGACGCCGCCATCGGCGGCAAGACGGGCGTGAACCTGCCCGAGGGGAAGAACCTCGTCGGCGCGTTCTGGCAACCTGGGGCGGTGCTCTGCGACACGGAGGTGCTCGAGACCCTCCCTCCCCGCGAGTACCGCAGCGGGTGCGGCGAGATGGCGAAGTACCACTTCCTCGAGCGGGGCGACGAGGCACTCGAGGATCTCCCGCTCGCCGAACGGGTGGCCCGCTGCGTGGAGATCAAGGCGTCGTTCGTCACCGCCGACGAGCGGGAGACGAGCGACGGCGACCAGGCGGGCGGCCGGGCCCGGGCGTGCCTCAACTACGGGCACACGCTGGGCCACGGCCTGGAGACGGCCTGCGGCTACGACCTCCGCCACGGGGAGGCGGTGGCCATCGGACTCGTGTTCGCGGCCCGCCTATCCGCCCGCCTGGGCCGCATCGACGCCGAGCGGGTCCGCCGTCACGACCGTGTGGTGGACGGCTACGGGTTGCCGCGCACGCTGCCGGCGGGCGCCGAGATCGGAGCGCTGATGGACCTGATGCGGCGCGACAAGAAGTCGCGCGGGGCGTTGAGCTTCGTCCTGGACGGGCCCCGTGGCGTCGAACCCGTGCACGACGTGGCCGCCGCCGACGTGGTGGCCGCGCTGGAGGAGATCGCCGGGTGACGGGCCCGCGCGTGCTGCTCCTCTCAGGGCCCAACCTCAACCTCCTCGGCCAGCGCGAGCCCGAGATCTACGGGACGGCGTCCCTCGACGACCACGTCGCCGCCGCCCGGGCGGTGGCCGAGGAGTGCGGCATCTTCCTCGACCACACCCAGTCCAACCACGAGGGCGAGCTGGTCGAGGCGGTCCACGCCGCCCGCGGCCGGTGCCAGGCCATCGTGGTGAACGCCGGCGCCTTCACCCACTACGCCTGGTCCATCGCCGACGCCCTGAGCGCCTTCGACGGCGTGGTGGTGGAGCTGCACCTGTCCAACCCCAACGCCCGCGAGCCGTGGCGGAGCACGTCGGTGATCGCACCGGTGAGCGACGGCACCATCGCCGGCTTCGGAGGCCTCGGGTACCAGCTGGCCATCCTGGCGGTGGCCCGCATGTTGGAGAAGGAGAACGACGACTGATGACGACGGTATCGCTGCCCCCCCACCCCCCGATGGACGTGGCCGGCCGGCTGCCCCGCCTGCGCGAGCGCATGGGAGCGGCCGGGTGCGAGGCGGTGCTGGTCACCACCCTCGCCAACATCCGGTACCTCACCGGCTTCAGCGGGTCGGCCGGTCTGCTCCTCGTCCTGCCCGACGAGCTGGTCCTGAGCACCGACGGGCGCTACCAGTTCCAGTCGGCCGAGCAGCTGGCGGCCGCCGGTGTCGAAGCCCGTATCGAGGTCGGCAACGGGAGCGCCCAGCGCGAGGCGCTCGCCGCGGCCGCCGGGGCGGTGCCGAGGCTCGGGCTGGAAGCGGCCAACGTCACGTGGGCGCGCCAGCGCTCCTTCGCCGCCGAGTGGTTCCCCTCCTCCGAGCTCGTCCCCACCGAGGGCCTGGTCGAGGAGCTGCGCCGGGTGAAGGACGACGGCGAGGTGGCGCGGATGGCCGCCGCCGCCGGCATCGCCGACGACGCGCTGGCGGCGGTGAAGCCGATGCTGGCGGACGGCATCAGCGAGGCCGACCTCGCCCTCGCCCTCGACTCGGAGATGCGCCGCCTGGGAGCCAGCGGATGCTCGTTCGACACCATCGTGGCGTCGGGCCCCAACGGGGCCAAGCCCCACGCCCGACCCTCGCCGCGCAGCATCGAGGAGGGCGAGCTGGTCGTGCTCGACTTCGGCGCCATCGTCGACGGGTACTGCTCCGACATGACGCGGACGGTCTGCGTCGGGCCGCCGCGGTCGCCGACGCTGTCGCGGATGGTGGAGGTGGTGGCTGCCAGCCAACAGGCGGGGGTCGAGGCCGTCCGGGCCGGGCAGGCCGCGGCCGACATCGACCGCGTCTGCCGTCAGGTCATCGCCGATGCCGGATGGGCGGACGCCTTCCTCCACTCGACCGGCCACGGGGTCGGGCTCGACATCCACGAAGCCCCCTTCGTGTCGGCCACGTCCTCCGACACGCTGGCCGCCGGGTACGTCGTCACGGTGGAGCCGGGCGTCTACCTCCCCGATCACGGCGGCGTACGCATCGAGGACACGGTCGTCGTCACCGACGACGGGTGCCGCACGCTGACGCTGGCGCCCAAGGACCTCGTCGTCCCGTGACCGCCGCCCGCGCCGGCGGCGCCCATCCTCGGCCCGTCCGTAGGATGGGCGGACGATGAGCGTATCCACGAACGATCTGCGCAACGGCATGACCCTGAACCTCCCCGAGGGCCTCTTCGCCGTCGTCGACTTCCAGCACGTCAAGCCCGGCAAGGGCGGCGCATTCGTGCGCACCAAGCTGAAGAACGTCCGCACCGGCGCGGTGATCGATCGCACCTACCGGTCCGACGAGAAGCTCGAGCAGGCGCTGGTCGACAAGCGGGAGATGCAGTACCTCTACCGCGACGGCGAGCAGTTCGTCTTCATGGACAACGCCTCCTACGACCAGATCACCGTCGACCCGGCCTCTCTCGGCGGTGCCGAGCGCTACCTCAAGGAGGGTGACTCGGCCGTGCTGCAGATGTACGGCACCGAGATCGTCGGCGTCGACCTGCCTGCCGCCGTCGAGCTCACCATCACCTCCACCGAGCCCGGCGTGCAGGGCGACCGCGTCTCCGGCGCCCGCAAGCCCGCCACCCTCGAGACTGGCGTGGTGGTCCAGGTACCGCTGTTCGTCAACGAGGGTGAGCGCGTCCGCGTCGACACCCGTACCGGCGAGTACCTGACCCGCGTGACCGGTTGACCGTCCGCCGGCGGGAGCACCCATGAGCGTCGGGTCCCGCCGGGAGAGCAGGGAACGGGCCCTCTCGTTGCTGTACGAGGCGGAGGCGAAGGAGCTGACACCGTCGGCCCTCCTGGCCGAGCTCCCGGTCACGCCCGAGGAGTTCGTCGTGGACCTCGTGCGCGGCGTCGGGGCGCACCAACCGCAGATCGATGCGCTCATCACCCGGTTCGCCGTCGACTGGACGATCGACCGGATGCCGGCCGTCGACCGCCACCTGCTGCGCCTGGCCGTCTACGAGCTTCTCGAGCGTCCCGACGTGCCCCTGGGCGCCGTCATCTCCGAGGCCGTGGAGCTGGCCAAGTAGTATTCGACGGACGAGTCCGGGCGCTTCGTGAACGGCGTCCTGGCCAGCGTGGCCGCCGAGGTGCGCCCCGGCTGAGACGGCGGGCCGGCCGTCGCCCGACGCGGTCGGCGACCTGCTACGGTCAAGACCTGACCGTGAAGCGGGTCCCGAGAGGCCCGCACGGACAGGAAGGAAGCGGCGTGGCCGCCAAGCTCCATGGCTGAAAGAGAACGAGCGCTGACGCCCCCCAGAGGGGGCGTTTTCGTTGCCCGGGCGCAGGTGATGACCGCAGACGACGTGCGCCGGGCCGTCACCCGCATCGCCCACGAGGTGCTCGAGCGCAACCACGGCCTCGCCGGCGTGGCCCTGGTGGGGCTGCAGACCGGCGGCGTGCCCCTGGCCGGGCGGTTGGCCGCCGAGCTCGAGCGCATCGAGGGCACGGCCGTCCCGGTCGGCACCCTCGACGCCACGTTCTACCGCGACGACATCGGCCTGCGCCCCCTCATCCCCGAGGCGGTCACCGACATCAGTTTCGATCTCTCGGGGCGCACCGTCGTGCTGGTCGACGACGTGCTGTTCACCGGCCGCACGGTGCGCGCCGCCCTCAACGCCCTGAACGACTACGGCCGGCCCCGCGCCGTGCAGCTCGCCGTGCTGGTGGACCGCGGCCACCGCGAGCTCCCCATCCGCCCGGACTACGTGGGGAAGAACCTTCCCACTGCGCGCCACGAGCTGGTCGACGTGAGCGAGTCGGGCGTGGCCCTCGGCACGGTCGTGTCGTGAAGCACCTCCTGGCGGTGGGCGACCTGGGCGCGGAGGGGATCGAGGAGGTGCTCCGGGTCACCGACTCGTTCGTCGAGGTGAGCTCGCGGGCCATCCCCAAGGTGCCAGCACTGCGGGGCAAGACGGTGGTGTCGCTGTTCTACGAGAACTCCACCCGTACCCGGCTGTCGTTCGAGACGGCGGCGCGGCGGCTGTCGGCCGACACCATGAACTTCACCGCCCCGACGTCGTCGGTGTCGAAGGGCGAGTCGTTGCGGGACACGGTCGAGACCATCGAGGCCATGGGCATCGACGCCGTGGTGGTGCGCCACGCCTCGGCCGGTGTGCCCCGGCGGATCGCCTCGTGGATCGACGCCAGCGTGGTCAACGCCGGCGACGGCTGGCACGAGCATCCCACCCAGGCACTGCTCGACTGCTACACCATCCGCCAGCGCCGGGGGAGCATCGAGGGCCTTCGCATCGCCGTGGTCGGCGACGTGAAGCACAGCCGGGTGGCCCGCTCCGACGTGACCGCCTTCTCCCTGCTCGGTGCCGACGTCACCCTCGTGGCACCGCCCACCCTCCTTCCCCCGAGCCTCGCCGGGTGGCCGGTCAGCGTGAGCCACGATCTCGACGCCGTGCTGCCCAAGGCCGACGTCGTCTACGTGCTGCGCCTCCAGAACGAGCGGATGACCGAGGCCCTGCTGCCCTCGTCGCGGGAGTACACGGCGACCTACGGGCTCACCCGCCGGCGGGCCGGGCTTCTGCCCGACGACGCCCTCGTCATGCACCCGGGCCCGATGAACCGCGGTGTCGAGATCGCCGCCGACGTGTCGGAGCTGCCGGGCTCGGTGATCACCACCCAGGTGGCCAACGGCGTCGCCGTGCGCATGGCGGTGCTCTACCTGCTCCTCGGATCGGGCCAGGACCTTGCCGCCTAGCGCACCATCGGGGCCGGCGCTCCTGCTTCGCGGCGGCACGGTGGTCGACGCCACGGGAGCGCGCCCGGCCGACGTGCTCGTCGCCGGCGACCGCGTCGTCGCCGTGGGGGAGGGCCTCGACGCCCTCGGGGCGCGGGTGCTCGACGCCGGCGGCTGCCTGGTGGCGCCGGGGCTCGTCGACCTCCACGCCCATCTCCGCGAGCCGGGGCGGGAGGAGGCCGAGACGGTGGAGACGGGGGCCCGGGCCGCCGCCCTCGGCGGCTACACGGCGGTGGTGGCCATGCCCAACACCGAGCCGGCCATCGACTCGGCGGCCGTGGTCCGACAGGTGCTCGACCTGGGTGCCACTGCCCCGTGCGACGTGCGGGTGGCCGGGGCCATCACCGTCGGGCGGGCGGGCAAGGCGCTGGCACCCCTGGCCGAGATGGCCTCGCTCGGCGTGCGGCTGTTCACCGACGACGGCAGTGGCGTCCAGGACGCACGTCTGATGCGCCGCGCCCTCGAGTACGCCTCGGCCCTCGGCGTCACCCTCGCCCAGCACTGCGAGGACGAGGCACTGGCGGCCGCCGGCCACATGCACGAAGGCGAGTGGTCGAGCCGGCTCGGGCTGCCCGGCATCCCCGCCGAGGCCGAAGAGCTCATGGTGGCGCGCGACATCGCCCTGTGCCGGCTCACGGGCGCCCGGATCCACTTCCTGCACCTCTCCACGGCAGGATCACTGGAGCTGGTGGCGGCGGCCAAGGCGGCCGGACTGCCCGTGACCGCCGAGGTCGCGCCCCACCACTTCACGCTGGACCACGCCGACGTCAGCGGCTACGACCCCGTCTACAAGGTCAACCCGCCCCTGCGCACGGCCGCCGACGTCGAGGCCGTCAAGGCGGCGCTGGCGTCCGGGGTGGTCGACGCCATCGCCACCGACCACGCACCCCACGCCCCCGAGGCCAAGGAGGCGCCGTTCGACCAGGCCCCCCCCGGCATGCTCGGCCTGGAGACCGCGCTCGCCCTCGCCCTTTCCGAGCTCGACCTGGCACCCGAGCGCGTCCTCGCCCTCCTCTCCTGGCAGCCGGCCGCCATCGCCGGGCTCGCCGGTGTCCACGGCGGCCCGATCGTCGAGGGCGCGCCGGCCAACCTCTGCGTCGTCGACCCGGCCGACACCTGGGTCGTGGAGCCGGCCCTCCTGGCCAGCCGCAGCCGCAACACGCCCTACGCCAACCGCAAGCTGCGGGGTCGCGTCCGCCACACCGTCCTCCGGGGGGAGCCCGTCGTGCTCGATGCCGAGGCGCAGCGATGACCTTCCGCCCATCCCCGAGTCCCATCCGCACCCGTTCTGGCAGCGGGAATTCGACTGCTGGTGGTCGTTTTCCGCTGCCAGAACGACGGGAGGGGCCGGTGAGCGCGCCCTCTGGGCGGCGGGATGCGCTGCTGGTGCTGGCCGACGGCACAACGTTCGAGGGCGAGGCGTTCGGCGCCGTCCCCCAGGACGGGATCACCACCGGCGAGGCCGTGTTCAACACCGTGATGGCCGGCTACCAGGAGGTCATCACCGACCCCAGCTACGCCGGGCAGGTCATCGCCTTCACGTACCCGCACATCGGCAACTACGGGGTGACCACGGCCGACGACGAGAGCGCCCGCCCGTTCTGCCGCGGCGTGATCCTGCGCGAGCTGGCCCGGCGACCGAGCAACTGGCGCTCGACGGAGTCCCTCGACGCCTTCCTGGTCCGTACGGGGGTGGCCGGCATCACCGGCGTCGACACCCGCCGCCTCACCCGGCACCTGCGGGAGGCGGGTTCCATGGCGTGCGCCTTCGGCACCGCCTCCGAGACGGCGCTCAAGCAGGCGGCCACCGACGAGCCCGGCACCGAGGGCGTCGACCTGGTGGCCGGGGTGACGACCACCGAGCCGTACCGGGTCGGGGTGGGCCGGCTGCACGTCGTCGCCTACGACTTCGGCATCAAGCGGACGATGCTGCGCCACCTCGGCAACATGGCCACCGTCGACGTCGTGCCCGCCTCCACCCCGGCCGCGGAGGTGCTGGCCCGCAACCCCGACGGCGTGTTCCTGTCGAACGGTCCGGGTGACCCGGGCGCCGTCGACTACGCCATCCGCGCCGTCGCCGAGCTCCTTGGGAAGGTTCCGGTGTTCGGCATCTGCCTCGGCCACCAGCTCCTCGGTGCGGCACTGGGCGGCGACACCTACAAGCTCAAGTTCGGCCACCACGGGGGGAACCATCCCGTTCGCCGGCTGGCCACGGGGGCGGTCGAGATCACCAGCCAGAACCACAACTACGCGGTCGCAGAGGGCTCCCTGCCGTCGGCCGACGTCACGCACGTCAACCTCAACGACGGCGTGGTGGAGGGGCTGCGGTGCCGGGAGGCGGCCGCGTTCAGCGTCCAGTACCACCCGGAGGCGGCACCCGGCCCGCACGACGCCCGCTACCTGTTCACCCAGTTCGAGGAGCTGATGCACCGTGGGGCGTAGGACCGACATCGAGTCGATCCTCATCATCGGCTCGGGTCCGATCGTCATCGGCCAGGCATCCGAGTTCGACTACTCGGGCACCCAGGCCTGCCGTGTCCTCCGTGACGAGGGCTTCCGCGTGATCCTCGCCAACTCCAACCCGGCCACGATCATGACCGACCCCGACTTCGCCGACCGCACGTACATCGAGCCCCTCAGCGTCGACGTGCTGGCCGCCATCGTGGAGCGCGACCGGCCCGACGCCGTGCTCCCGACGCTCGGCGGCCAGACGGCGCTGAACCTGGCCATCGCCCTGCACGAACGGGGCGTGCTGGAGCAGTTCGGGGTGGAGATGATCGGTGCCGACCCGGAGGCGATCTCGACGGCCGAGAACCGGGACCGGTTCAAGGCGGCCATGACCGAGATCGGCCTCGCCGTGCCGCCGTCGGGCTTCGCCTACGCCCTCGACGAGGCCATGGAGGTGGGGCGGACCATCGGGTTCCCGCTCATCATCCGGCCCTCGTACATCCTGGGCGGCGCCGGCACGGGCATCGCCGCCCACGCGGACGACCTGCGCCGCATGGCTGCCACCGGGCTGGCCGCCAGCCCGGTCTCCGAGATCCTCATCGAGCGCTCGATCGCCGGGTGGAAGGAGTACGAGCTCGAGGTCATGCGCGACAAGGCCGACAACTGCGTGGTCGTGTGCTCGATAGAGAACGTCGACCCCATGGGTGTGCACACCGGCGACTCGATCACCGTCGCCCCCGCCCAGACGCTGTCCGACGTGGAGTACCAGACCATGCGCGACGCGGCGTTCGCCTGCATCCGCCGCATCGGGGTGGAGACGGGCGGCTCCAACATCCAGTTCGCCATCAATCCCGAGAACGGCGACATGGTGGTCATCGAGATGAACCCGAGGGTGAGCCGGTCGAGCGCCCTGGCCTCCAAGGCCACGGGGTTCCCGATCGCCAAGATCGCGGCCAGGCTGGCGGTGGGCTACACGCTGGACGAGATCGCCAACGACATCACCCGCAAGACGCCGGCCAGCTTCGAGCCGGCCATCGACTACGTCGTCACCAAGATCCCCCGCTGGGCGTTCGAGAAGTTCCCGGGCACGCCCGACGTCCTCGGTACCCGCATGCAGTCGGTGGGCGAGGCGATGGCCATCGGGCGCACGTTCCCCGAGTCGCTGCAGAAGGGGTTGCGCTCCCTGGAGCACGGCCGCCTCGGGCTCAACTGCGATCCCGGTGAGGCCGCCCTCGACGGCGTGTCCGACGACGATCTCGTGCGCCGGGCCGCCCTGGCCACACCCGACCGCCCCTTCCAACTGGAGGCGGCGCTGCGGCGGGGCATCACCGTGGAGCGACTGGCCGCGGCCACACGCGTGGACCCGTGGTTCCTCGACCAGCTGTCGCTGGTGGTCGAGGAGCGGGCTCGTCTGGAGGCGTCGTCGCTCGACACCATGGACCGCAGGGCGTGGCGCCGGGCCAAGCGCCTCGGTTTCGGTGACGCCCAGCTGGCCTGGCTGTGGGGTGTCGACGAGGCGATCGTGCGCTCGGCCCGCCTGGCCGCCGGCGTGAAGGCCACCTTCAAGACCGTCGACACGTGCGGCGCCGAGTTCGAGGCGGCGACGCCCTACCACTACTCCACGTACGAGGACGACGACGAGGTCACCGCATCCCCCGGCCG
The DNA here is from genome assembly GCA_036262515.1 of Acidimicrobiales bacterium. Lineage (GTDB taxonomy): Bacteria > Actinomycetota > Acidimicrobiia > Acidimicrobiales > JAHFUS01. Next base: position 25,093 of record DATAIT010000025.1, read on the forward strand.
GAAGATCATCATCCTCGGGTCGGGCCCGAACCGGATCGGGCAGGGGATCGAGTTCGACTACTGCTGCGTCCACGCCAGCTTCGCGCTGCGCGACGCGGGGTTCGAGACCATCATGGTGAACTGCAACCCCGAGACGGTGTCGACGGATTACGACACGAGCGACCGCCTCTACTTCGAGCCCCTCACGCGCGAGGACGTGTTCAACGTCGTCGAGGCGGAGCAGGGCAGCGGCGAGGTGGTGGGCGTCATCGTCGCCCTCGGCGGGCAGACGCCCCTCAAGCTGGCCGGGCTGCTCCCCGAGGGTCTGGTGCTCGGCACCAGCCCGCAGTCCATCGACCTGGCCGAGGACCGTGAACGCTGGAACGACCTGTGCGCCCGCCTCGCCATCCCCCAACCCGAAGGGGGCACCGCCGTCACCGTCGGCGCCGCCCTCGCCATCGTCGACCGCATCGGGTACCCGGCGCTGATCCGGCCGAGCTATGTGCTCGGCGGGCGGGCCATGGAGATCGTCTACGACGAGGAGGGTCTGCGCGGGGCCATGGACGCCATGGCCGGCTTCGGATCCCTCGGCCGCGAGGGCGGGCTGTCGGCCGAGCGCCCGGTGCTGGTCGACTCGTTCCTCGAGGACGCCATCGAGGTCGACGTCGACGCCGTGCGGGACGCCACCGGGGAGGTCGTCATCGGCGGCGTGATGGAGCACGTGGAGGAGGCCGGCGTGCACTCGGGCGACTCCGCCTGCGTCATACCGCCTCCCACCCTGGCCCGGTCGGTGGTCGAGGTCATCGAGCGCCACACCCGCGACATCGCCGCCGCCCTCGACGTGCGCGGGCCGCTCAACGTGCAGTACGCGGTGAAGCAGGACCAGGTGTACGTGATCGAGGCCAACCCCCGCGCCAGCCGCACGGTGCCGTTCGTGGCGAAGGCCACCGGTGTGCCGCTCGCCAAGGTGGCCTCCCGCGTCATGGCCGGAGCCACCCTGGCCGAGCTGCGAATCGAGGGTCTCCTGCGCGATCCGGTCGACGGTGGCCATGTGAGCGTGAAGGAGGCGGTCCTGCCGTTCAGCCGCTTCCCCGACGTCGACACCATGCTCGGCCCCGAGATGCGCTCGACGGGCGAGGTGATGGGCATCGACACCACCTTCGGGCTCGCCTTCGCCAAGAGCCAGATCGCCGCCGGCGACCGCCTGCCCGAATCGGGATCGGTGTTCTTCTCGCTGGCGGCCCGGGACAAGGACGCCGGCCTGGTCGCGGCCGCCCGCTTTTTCGAACTGGGTTTCTCGCTGGCCGCCACGCCCGGTACGGCGGCATTCCTGACCGAGAACGGGATCCCGGTGGAGACGGTGGTCGCCAAGCTCAGCGACGGAGGCGACGGGCCCACCGCCGTCGATCTCATCGCCAGCGGCAAGGTCCAGCTGGTGGTGAACACGCCGCGCGGCCGCGGTCCCCGGGCCGACGGCGCATACATCCGGACGGCGGCCAACGTGCACGAGGTGCCGTGTCTGACCACGGTGGCGGCGGCCCGGGCGGCGGCCGCGGGCATCGCCGACTGGGGCACGCACGCGCTCTCCGTGCGGTCGCTCCAAGAGTTCCTCGAGGGGGACCAGTTACGTCTTCCTTTGTGATGGGTCCGGTCGCTGGCGTGCGTCGGCCCGGGTGGGTCCTGTCACCGTGCGGGCCCCTCCCAATGGTTCCTCCCCAGCTGCGCTGGGGCCCCTCCCATTGGGCCCCTCCCCACGGTGCCACCCACCCGGCCGGCGACACCTTCAGGACTTCCAGGGGCGACGCTGGATGAGGGGAGAGACGCGCGCGGTGGCTGTTGATATGAGCACTCGGGTTGGGTCGGTGGCTCTGGCGAGTCCGGTGATGACTGCGTCTGGGACTTCTGGGCACGGGGCCGAGCTGGGGGCGTATTTCCCGCTGGCGTCGCTCGGTGGGGTGGTCGTGAAGTCCTTGTCGGCGGAGGCGTGGGAGGGGAATCCGGCTCCGCGCGTGCACGAGACCACCGGGGGGATGTTGAACTCGGTGGGTTTGCAGGGACCGGGGGTGGAGGCGTGGTTGGCGCGGGATCTTCCCCGGCTGGAGGCGGCCGGTGCGACGGTCGTCGCCTCGATCTGGGGGACGTCGGTCGAGGGATACGAGAAAGCGGCTGCGATGCTGGCCGGCGCCCCCCCGTGCGTCGCGGCCGTCGAGGTGAACCTCTCGTGCCCGAACGTGGAGGCCCGGCGGTCGATCTTCGCCCATTCGGTGTCGGCGACCGCCGAGGCCATCGCCGCCACCGCGGCGTGCGGGCGGCCCCGCTGGGCCAAGCTGAGCCCGAACGTGACCGACCTGACGGCGATCGCCGGTGCCGCCCTCGGTGCCGGGGCCGAGGCTCTGACGCTGGTCAACACGGTCATGGGAATGGCCATCGACCCCGCCATGCGCCGGCCGCGCCTCGGCGCCGGCGGTGGGGGACTGTCCGGCCCGGCCATGCACCCCGTCGCCGTGCGCGCCGTGTTCGAGTGCCGCGCCGCCTTTCCCGATGCAGCCATCGTGGGCGTGGGTGGAGTGGCGTCGGGCGAGGATGCGGCGGAGCTGCTGGTCGCCGGCGCGTCGGCCGTCCAGGTCGGGACGGCCACGTTCGCCGACCCACGCGCTCCCCTCCGCGTGCTCGAGCAGTTGGAGCAGTGGTGCCGGAGCCACAATGTCGGAAGAGTGACCGAGCTGATCGGAGCAGCCCATGTCCCAGGTTGAGACCCTCCCACGCCGCAACGCCGACGTGCGGAACCGGTTGGCCATCGCCCTCGACGTCGACGACCTGGTCGAGGCGACCCGCATCGCCAGGGAGGTCAGGCCGTGGTTCGGGGTGGCCAAGGTGGGTCTCGAGCTGTACAGCGCGGCCGGGCCGGACGCCGTCGTCGAGATGATGGAGTGCGGCTACAGGGTCTTCCTCGACCTCAAGCTGCACGACATCCCCACGACGGTGCGGCGGGCCGCCCACGTGGTCGGCGCCCTCGGCGCGTCCTACCTGACTCTGCACGCCATCGGCGGCTCGCCCATGCTGCGGGCGGGTGTGGAGGGATTCGCCAACGGCGCCGGGAACGCCGGCCTGCCCGCTCCCGTCGCCCTCGCCGTCACCATCCTCACGAGCGACGACGACGCGCCGCCGCACGTCCTCGGCAAGCGCGTGCGCAGCGCTGTCGAGTCGGGCTGCCGGGGCCTGGTGTGCGCGGCCAGCGACGTGCGCGAAGCCAAGCAACTGGCGCCGCGGCTCGTCACCGTCGTCCCTGGCATCCGTCCCGCCGGCGCCAGCCGCGACGACCAGGTCCGGGCGGCGACGCCGCAGGGCGCCCTGGGTGCGGGGGCGGACCTGCTGGTGATCGGCCGGGCCGTGACCGCCGCCGCCGACCGGGCCAGGGCCGCCGCCGAGCTCATCGGACCACTCACGCTCGAGCGCCGCGTCCCCGATCGCGAGCCGGACGACGTGTAGCGCGCCTTCACGGGACTGCCCGAGTTCTCGGTCCCGGGCGCGCCCCTCGACGGTCGTCTTCGACGCCGCGAACAGGGCCGAGGTCTCCTTCCGGGCGGTGGCGGGCGACCGGGAAGGCGGCCGGAAGACTGGTTCGACCCGTCGCGCTATGGTGCCCGTCGTGGCGCTTCCACCCCAACTGTCGCCGGAGGATCGCCAGGCGGCGCTGGCCAAGGCGGCAGCCAACCGGCGTCAGAGGGCGGAGTTGAAAGAGAAGCTCAAGATGGGCTCCATCAACCTCTCCGAAGTCCTCGACCTGGCCGACCGGGACGAGGTCGTCGCCCGCACGCATGTCGTGGCCGTGCTCGAGTCGCTCCCCGGCCTGGGCAAGGTGAAGGCCCGCCGGGTGATGGAGACGGTGGGCATCAGCGGCAACCGGCGCCTCCAGGGTCTCGGCGCGCAGCAGCGCACCCGCCTGCTGAAGGAGCTCGGGAAAAACTGATCCTGGTCGTGTCCGGGCCGGGCGGCGTGGGCAAGGGGACCCTCGTCTCCCGCCTGTGCGAGCGCGAGCCCGGCCTGTGGCTCAGCCGCTCGTGGACGACCCGGTCCCGCCGGCCGGGTGAGGCCGCCGACCAGTACACCTTCGTGGACCGGGCCCGCTTCCTCACGCGGGTCGCCGAGGGGGGGTTCCTCGAGTGGGCCGAGCTGGCGGCCAATGGCGAGCTGTACGGCACGCCCTGGCCCGACCCGCCGCCGGGTCGCGACGTCGTCCTCGAGATCGACGTCCAGGGGGCGGCGCAGGTGGTCGAGCGGGACCCGAGCGCGTTGGTGGTGCTGGTCGTGGCGCCGTCACCGGAGGAGCAGGAGGCGCGGATGCGCAAGCGCGGCGACGACGAGGACCACATCGCCAACCGCCTCGCTCTCGGCGTCGAGGAGGAGTGGCGGGGTCGCCGCATGGCGGCACACGTGGTGGTGAACGACGACGTGGACCGGGCCGTGGACGAGCTGGCCTCTATACTGCGTCGCTACCGCGAACCGCCCGCACCGGCCAGTTGAGCCGCCCCGGCGGCCGCACACACGACGCCCGGCCTGTCCGGGGATGGAGAACAGATGGCCCAGCGTCGCCGCCTCACCATGATGGACCCGCCGGTCGAGAGCCTGCTCGACAAGGTCGACTCGAAGTTCACCCTGGTCACGCTGTCGGCCCGGCGCGGGCGCCAGATCAACTCCTACTTCAACCAGCTCGGCGAGGGCCTCGGCGCCATCGTGCCGCCCCAGGTGACGTCGGTGTCCCGCAAGCCGCTCTCCATCGCCCTCGAGGAGATCGCGGCCGAGAAGATCCGCTACCTGCGCATCGACCCAATCGAGGACGCCGAAGACGCCGCAGAGTAGCGACGCCGGGGAAGCGTTCGCCGTGAGCGGGTCCCCCGACGAACGGAACGAACCCCCGCTGGCCGGCCGGAGGGTCGTGCTGGGCGTGTGCGGCGGCATCGCTGCGTACAAGGCCGTGGAGGTGTGCCGCCGGCTGGTCGACGCCGGCGCCTTCGTGTCCCCTGTGCTCACCGAGGGCTCCACGCGCTTCGTGGGCGCGGTCACGTTCTCGGCCCTCGGCTCGGAGCCGGCCCGGACGTCGCTGTTCGACGACGCCGACCCGATCCCGCACACCACCCTCGGCCGGGCCGCCGACGTGGTCGTCGTCGCCCCCGCCACCGCCCGCCTGCTCGGGGCGTACGCGGCGGGCATCTCCGACGACCTCCTGACCGCCACGTTGTTGGCCACCCGTGCACCGGTCATCGTCTGCCCGGCGATGCACACCGAGATGTGGGAGCACCCGGCGACAAAGGACAACGTCGCCACGCTGGTGCGCAGAGGGGTCCACGTGGTCCCGCCCGCAACCGGCGCCCTGGCCGGCGGCGACTCGGGCACCGGCCGGCTGGCGGAGCCGGACGAGATCGTGCTCGCCGTCTCCGCCCTCCTCGCCGCGGCGCGCCCTCCGCGACAACCCGGCGATCTGGCCGGGCGCCACGTGCTCGTCACCGCCGGCGGCACGCGTGAACCCATCGACGCCGTGCGGTTCATCGGCAACCGCTCGTCCGGCAGGCAGGGCCACGCCCTGGCCGACGAGGCGGTCGGGCGAGGCGCGGTGGTAACCCTCGTCACCACCGCCGACCGGCCGACGGCACCGGGCGTCACCGTCGTGCGGGTCGACACGGCGGCCGAGATGGAACGGGCCGTGCTGGCCTACGCCCCGGAGGCCGACGTGGTGGTGATGGCCGCCGCCGTGGCCGACTTCCGACCGAAGGTCGCACTGGAGCACAAGTGGAAGAAGGCCGACGGCGTCCCCGAGGTCGTGCTCGAGCCGACTCCCGACATCCTCGCCTCCCTCGGGGCACGGCGCCGTCCCGGGCAGGTGCTCGTGGGCTTCGCGGCGGAGACGTCCTCCGTGGTGGCCGGGGCCCGGGCCAAGCTGCGCGGCAAGCACCTCGACCTGGTCGTCGCCAACGACGTCACCGTGGCCGGCGCCGGCTTCGACGCCCGGACCAACGCCGTCGTGCTGGTCGGCGCCGACGGAACGGAGCAGACTGTCGCCTTGACCGACAAGCGGGAGGTGGCGCGGTTCGTCTTCGACGCCGTCGTCCCCCTGATGAGGAGCACGCCGTGACCGCCACACGCACCACGTTCACCTCGGAGTCCGTCACCGAGGGCCATCCCGACAAGATGGCCGACCAGATCTCCGACGCCATCCTCGATGCCATCCTTCGGGAGGACCCGATGGGGCGTGTGGCCTGCGAGACCCTGCTCACCACTGGGCTGGTGGTCGTGGCCGGGGAGATCACCACCGACGCCTACGTCGAGATCCCGAAGATCGTCCGCGAGACGGTGTGCGGCATCGGCTACGACCGGGAGTCGTTCGGGTTCGACGGCCACACGTGCGGCGTGATCACGTCGATCGACCCGCAGTCGTCCGACATCGCCCAAGGCGTCGACCACGCGCTCGAGCAGCGGGACAACCACACCACCGCCGACGAGGATCTCGACACCCAGGGCGCCGGCGACCAGGGGATGATGTTCGGCTACGCGTGCGACGAGACCGACGACCTCATGCCACTGCCGATCTGGCTGGCCCACCGGTTGGCCCAGCGGCTGTCGGAGGTCCGCAAGGCCGGCGTGCTGCCCTACCTCCGGCCGGACGGCAAGACGCAGGTGACGGTGGTGTACGAGGACGGCCGCCCGGTCCACCTCGACACCGTGCTCATCTCCACCCAGCACCAACCCGGCCTCGACCTCGAGACGCTGCTCAAGCCGGACCTGATCGAGCACGTGATCCACCCGATGCTCCCCGAGGCATTCGCATCCGACAAGTTCCGGGTCCTCGCCAACCCCACCGGCAAGTTCGAGCTGGGCGGGCCGCATGCCGATACCGGCCTCACGGGCCGCAAG
>DATAIT010000026.1 GCA_036262515.1 Acidimicrobiales bacterium
GAGCAATCCGGCGACCTACACGGGACTGCTCGACCCGATCCGCAAGGCGTTCGCGAAGGCCAACGGCGTGAAGCCGGCGCTCTTCAGCTCGAACTCCGAGGGCGCGTGCCCCGCCTGCAACGGCGCCGGCGTCATCTACACCGAGCTTGGCGTGATGGCCACGGTCGAGTCCACGTGCGAGGAGTGCGAGGGGAGGCGGTTCCAGGCATCGGTGCTCGAATACGAGCTCGGGGGCCGCAACATCAGCGAGGTGCTCGCCATGTCGGTGAGCGAGGCCCGGAGGTTCTTCGGCGACGGCGCCGCGCAGACGCCGGCCGCCCACGCCGTCCTCGAGCGCCTGGCCGACGTGGGGCTCGGCTACCTCACGCTCGGCCAGCCGCTCACCACCCTGTCGGGAGGAGAACGCCAGCGGCTGAAGCTGGCCACGCACATGGGCGACAAGGGCGGCGTCTACATTCTCGACGAGCCCACCGCCGGCCTCCACCTGGCCGACGTCGACCAGCTGCTCGGGCTGCTCGACCGGCTTGTCGACGCAGGCAGGTCCGCCATCGTCGTCGAGCACCACCTGGCGGTCATGGCCTCCGCCGACTGGATCGTCGACCTCGGCCCGGGCGCCGGCCACGACGGCGGCCGGGTCGTCTTCGAGGGCACACCCGCCGATCTCGTCGCCGCCCGGTGCACCCTCACGGGTGAGCACCTCGCTGCCTACGTCGGCAACCCCGCCACCTGACCGACGGCGACGACGCCCCCCGCATGGAGGAGGGGCCCTCTCGGGCCCCTCCTCGTCGTGCGCTCGCAGCCGGCCATGGGGGCCGGCGGTTGGGTCAGCCTCCTCCGGCGGACAGACCGACCACGGGCTGGTTGAGCTTCATGCCACCGGTGGACCCGGCGAAACGGGCGTCGCCGAAGGCGAACACGCCGCCGTCGGCGGCGGTGAGGAAGTAGCCGTTGCCCGAAGCGGTGGCGTCCATGGCGACCATGGGCTGGGCCAGCTTGATGGCGCCCGTGGATCCCTTGAACGGAGCATCGCCGAAGGCGAACACGCCGCCGTCACTGGCGACCATCCAGTAGCCGTTGCCGGAACCGGTGGCCGACATACCCACCACCGGCTTGGCCAGCTTGATAGCTCCCGTGGACCCCTTGAACGCAGCATCGCCGAAGGCGAAGACGCCGCCGTCCGCGGCCACCAGCCAGTAGCCCTTGCCCGACGGCGAGGCGGCGATGCCGACGACGGGCTGGGCCAGCTTGGTGGCTCCCATCGACCCGAAGAACCGGGCGTCGCCGAAGGCGAACACACCGCCGTCCTTCGCGACCAGCCAGTAACCGTTGCCCGACGGCGTGGGAGCCATGCCGACCATGGGCTGGGCCAGCTTGATCGCCCCTGTCGACCCCTTGAAGGCGGCGTCGCCGAAGGCGAACACCCCGCCGTCGGCCGCCACCATCCAGTAGCCGAGGTTGCTCGGCGTGTTGGCCATGCCGACCATCGGTTGGGCCAACTTGAGGGCGCCGGTCGAGCCGAAGAACCCGGCGCCGCCGAAGGCGAAGATGCCACCGTCCTTGGCCACCAGTCGGTAGCCCGGCCCCGACAGGGCGGGCAGCGAGCGGGCGACGACGAGCCGGTCGACGGTGTTGCGCAGGTCGACAGCCGCCAGCCGCGCCTCGGCCTGAGCCGTGTCGGCGCCCGGTGTCACCACCATGAGGCCTCCGGTGCGGGCCACCGCGGACGCCATCAAGGCATCATCGAACGGCTGGTCGCTGTCGGCGACGTGGACGATGTTGAGCGGGAGCCGGCGGAGCTTCGACTCGGCCAGCACCGACTGGGTGACCTCGGCCAGGTTGGCCCCGCCGAGCCGCTTGGCCCCGGGAAGGGACGCTGCCACCGCGTCGGAGATGATCCCCGAGTTGCCGATGACCAGGCTGGTCGTGATGTTAAGCGCCGCGAGGGCGTCACGCGTCGCCGTGGGCAGGCTGTCCCTGCCGTCGGTGAACAGGATCGGCAGGCGCAGCGACGCAGCCATCCCGGCGGCTGCGAACGCCTCCTGGCTGGCGGGGTTCACGATCACCACGGCGTCGAAGGCAGGGGCGCCGGCCGTCTTCTGGTCGGACGTGCGCCGGTCCATGTTGAGGGCCATCGTCTTTGCCACCTCGGCCGGGCTTCCGGCGTAGCGGAAGATCTCCGCCTCCGGGACCCCGGCGGCGACCAGGTTGCTCACCACCGCCGGCGTGAGCGCGCTCTCCCCGCCGATGACGAACGCTCCGATGGGCGACATGCGGGTGACCTCGGCCTTGAGCTCGGGAGTGAGACCGGTCGCCGGCGAGGCCAGTAGCGGGCCGAGGTGGGCCCGGGACAGCACTGCTCCCGCCAGTGCGCCGAGGGCGTCGCCCTCGTTGACGATGACGGGCCGGGTCACGGCTCTGTTGGTGAAGCCGATGTTCAGCACGGCCTGGGGACCGCCGGTGTAGGCGTACTTGGACAGGGCGACGGAGAGGCTCGAACGGCTGGTCTCGGGAAGACGCTGGACCGGGATGACGTCCTGTGCCCGGACGCTCGTGTTGGCCAGGTAGATGTCGACGCTCTCGTTGTCGAAGTTGCCCTCGCGGGAGTCCTGCCAGGCGAAGAGGATGTTGTCGTTCCCGAGCTCGGTGAGCGCCGGCCCCCAGTTCCAGTACTCCTGGCCGTAATGGTCGTAGCCGATGTCGAGGTTCTGCGACTTGTCGCTGATCCGGCGGTTCGGGGAGAAGTTGGCCCCCGCATCGAGCGAGAAGGTGTAGTAGGTGTCGCCCATTCGGGCCTCACCGTTGCCCAGGTGGGAGTGCGTGGGCGACCGGTAACCGTTGCGGCGGTCCTGCCAAACCACATCGACCCTGCCGTCGGGCGCCACCGACGCCTTGGGGTGGCGCTGGGCCGGACCCGTGGCGGGCGCTCCGCTCCCCGGCGGATCGTCGTTCAGGCGCTTGGGCGCCGACCAGGTCAGGCCGCCGTCGAGCGACCTCGTGAACATCGTGTCGACGTCGGGGTGGATGAAGTGGTCCTGGCGGCCGCCGGGGGGCGGGCCCTCCATGTAGACGATGTACAGGTTCTGGTTGCGGGGATCGCCGGCCATGCGGGGGAAGTTCGAGCCGTTGAACCGCTGCGACGCCTCGTCGACGTACCCCCGGACCGGCGTGACGTTCACCTGGGACCACGGCGCCAGGCCGTTGGCGGAGCGGCCGATCTGGATGGTGCTGGTCACCGCGGTGAGCCCGCCTTGCGGGTTGGGGTCGGGCACGCGATAGGAGACGGCCACGGAACCGTCGCTCATGACCACCGGAGCCGACGGCTCGGCCCGGGAGAGGCAGGTCGACGACGCGCTGCACAGGGCCGTCGTCGCCAGGTTCACAGCACCGCTGGCGTCGACCGGCGCGCTCCACGTGCCGGCGTCACCATTGGTGTCCGAGACGTTCACGAAGATCCGGGCGAACGCCGTTGACTGGATGGTCACGTTGCCCTGCGCCATGAGGACGACGCGATCGCTGCCCGCCGGGCAGCCGGCGCGCCCGGCCGGGCACACCGCCAGCTCCGGGCCGTTCGACTGGCCGGCGTTGGCCACCACGGGCGACCATGTGCGCCCGCTGTCGGCCGACCGGGACACGATGGTCTGGCTCGTCCCGTCGGCCTTGCCCGCCGCCCAGGCGACGTAGACCCTGTTCCCAGAACCCCATGCCACACTGCCCTCGAACGACGTACAGGACGGCTTGTCGATCGGGCTGTTGGGCGGCTGGAAGCCGTCGGGGGGAACGAGGGGGCCGCCCGACCAGGTCACCCCGCCGTCGAGGCTGACGTTGGCGATGCAGTTGAAGGCGAGCACGTCGCGCTCCACCTCGACGATCTGGCGGGCGTCGGACGGACTCGAGGCGAGTCCCGGGACGTCGCGCACCCGCGACTGCGGCGGGTTCCCGAGGCGGTAGTTCTCGCCCGTGCGCAGGATGCCGACGGTCTGGCCCTCGGCCCGCGGCGTGACCGTGAGCATCGTCATGGTCGTGGCCGCGGCCACGACCACGGCAGCGATCCGCCGTCGCGTGCTGGTGGGGTGCATGAAGGGGCGTTCTCCTTGACTCGGGGTGGGCGCAACGTCTGCTCGGACGACCGTGCGAGACGATGCGGAGGTCGCTCGTGCGACGCCCGTGTCACCCGCAACAGCCGTCCCTAGAGCCGGCGAGGCTTCGTGCAACTCTGTCCGCAGCGCCACACTCGAAAACCTCCCGCCGTTGATCAGCGGAACCTGCGCAGCAGACACTCTCGCTTCTACTTCGCTTCCTACTTCAGGGCGAATCCTTGCACAGGCTCGGCCGCCCTCGCCGCCGAGCGACCGCTCCACCGGCGTGACGAAGGGGCAGCCCGGAGGCTGCCCCTTCGCTCGACGTCGACGTGCGGGGTACTACCGACGAGCCTTGGCCGGGACCTTGCTGTCGCGGCGGCCGGCCAGCACGAGGGCCGAGGCGCCGAGGGCGA
>DATAIT010000027.1 GCA_036262515.1 Acidimicrobiales bacterium
GCGACCGGCGCCTCCCTGGTCGCCGCCGAGGCGGTGTGGACGGGCAGGGCCGAGCACGCGTTCAACCCGGCCGGTGGCCTGCACCACGCCATGCCCGAACGGGCCAGCGGGTTCTGCGTCTACGACGATCCCGCCGTCGCCGTCGCCTGGCTGCTGGCTCGCGGCGCCCGGCGGGTCGCCTACGTCGACGTCGACGTCCACCACGGCGACGGGCCCCAGGAGATCTTCTACGACGATCCCCGGGTGCTCACCGTGTCGGTGCACCAATCGGGAGCCACGCTGTTCCCCGGGACGGGCTTCGTGGACGAGATCGGCACCGGCGACGCCCGGGGCTCCTCGGTCAACATCCCGCTGCCGCCCTTCACCGGCGAGGGCTTGTGGCTGGAGGCTTTCCGCCGGTTGGCCGTACCGGTCGTGGAGGCCTGGGCTCCGGACGTCCTGGTCACCCAGCTGGGTTGTGACACGCATCACAGCGACCCGCTGGCCAACCTCTCCCTCACCACCAACGCCTACCGCGAGACGGCGCGACTGCTGCACGAGCTCGCCCACCGCTGCGCAGGGGGGCGCTGGCTGGCGGTCGGAGGCGGGGGCTACCAATGGGCGGCCGTTGTCCCCCGGGCGTGGACGATCTACTTCGCCGAGATGGCGGGCGTCGCGGTGCCGGACGCGTTGCCGCCGGCGTGGGTGGAGCAGGCCACGCGTGCGTCGGGTGCTGCTGTGCCGGCCCTGCTGTCCGAACCGGCGTTGCCGGGTGACCAGGGTGACCGGGCCTACGTGGAGCAGGTGATGGACGACGTGCGGAAACTCGTCTTCCCGCTCCACGGCCTCACCTGAGCACGCCAACCACGTGGGCCCTTCACCCCCGGCGGGCGGTGGCCAGCCACGTTGCCGTGCCGGACAGCACGCCGTCGGCGCGCTGGTGCTCCGCCAACAGGTCGTGCAGGTTGCGAGGGCCCGCAACCACTCGTTGTCGCCGAGCCGGCGCCAGCGAGCACGGTGAGGTTCCACCGGGGCGGACGGCACGGGCGACGTTCGCCAACGCCGCCTCGCGGTCGTTGAAGAACCATGGCGCCGAACGTGCTGACGACCCGATCGAAGGCGGCGTCCCCAGATCGTGCACCTGGGCGTCGCCGTCACGACGTCGGCGATGGTGTCCCCGCCCGCTCTGCGCTGCTCCGTTCCAACCGCCGTATCCGGGCGATGGGGCGGTTCGGGTTCGGGTAGACCGGATGGATGGACATGGGGCCCGTGTTCCGCCTGGGCGGCGCCGAGGTGCGGACGGGGACGTGCTCGTGGACCGATCCCACCCTCGTCAAGGCGACGGACTGGTTACCCGAAGAAGTCGATGACGGCGGCCGACCGCCTGGCCTTCTACGCCTCGCGGTTCCCGCTGGTGGAGGTCGACTCCACGTACTACTGGCCGCCCACGCCGCGGCTGGCGGAGGACTGGGCCGATCGGACGCCGCCCGGCTTCGTCATGGACGTGAAGGCGTACGGTCTCCTCACGGGCCACCCCACCCGCGCCGAATCGCTGTGGGAGGACATGCGGGAGGTCGTGGCCGAGGAGCACCGCGGAAAGAAGGCGGAAAGAAGAACGTCTACGCCCAGCACCTGCCGGCCGACGCCCTCGACGAAGCCTGGGCCCGCTTCGGCCATGCCCTGGGGCCTCTCGACCGGGCGGGCAAGCTCGGCGGTGTGTTGCTCCAGTACCCCGAGTGGTTCACCCCCAGGTCCGCCACCCGGGCCGAGCTCGAGGGGGTCCGGCAGCGGCTGCCGAGGTACCACCTGTACGTGGAGCTCCGCTCGCCCCGATGGTGGGCGTCACCCGACGATCGGCGCCGGACGCTGGACCTGCTTCGAGCCAACGAGCTGGCCCACGTGGTGGTGGATGCGCCGCCGTCGTCCGGTTTACCGGCCGTGGTCGAGGCGACGACGGAAGTGGCGGTGGTGCGCTTCCACGGCCGCAACGACGGCACGTGGAAGAAGCGCGACATCTCGGCGGCCGAGCGCTTCGATTACCAGTATGACGAGCGCGAGCTCGGAGAGTGGGTGCCGCGGCTCGAGGAGCTGGCGGGTGGGGCGGGGCGGGTGCACGCCCTCATGAACAACTGCTACGGCGACAAGGGGGTGCGCAACGCCGCCGACCTTGCCGGGCTGCTCGCCAGGGCAACCGCAGGCGGCGACGCCCCTACAGCCGGCCGGCGTCCCGCCGGCGACGACTCCAGGGCGTGACCCTCAGGCCGGCAGGTCGCCGGCGCCGCCGGGCCGGGCGGCGCGGTCGTGGGCGGCCTTCTCTTCGAAGGCGAGCGCCGCCGCCCGTCGCTCGCCTCCGAGACGTCGAACAGGCCGCCCCCGGTCGCGAAGATCGCCGGCCTCGCGAGCCCGGCGCCACGCCACGAGATGCGACGTGTGGAGGCCCTCGCGGCGCAGCAGCGTCCCCTTGGCGCCGGGCTCGGTGAGCCGGTCGTACTGGCTGAGCACGGCGAGCTTGTACGACGCGGTGAACGTGCGGCGCTTGGGCCGTGGTCCTGAAGGGTCGGCACTGCGCCGGCCGAGACGCCGCAGCACGCCGGTGGGGTCGAAGACCACGTAGCGGCCCGGCTGGCTGGCCACACGGCGCAGCTCCTTGGCACCGACGAGCCGGACGCTGTCGTCGTGGATCGACCACACGACCAGGGCCGCTACCGCGTCGGAGACACGGAGGCGACCGGTTGCCTTAGCGTGCGTGGCGACGTCGACGCGTGAGCGGCCGAGATGCCCCAGGGCGGCCAGACGCACGATGTCGGCGGCCGTGTACAACCGGCGCCGCACACCCTCCTCGGCCGCCCGTGACGGCACGACCCATCCGCGGCGAGCCCAGTAGTCCAGCTGCCGGTAGCTGATGCCGGCGATCTCGGCCGCCTCCGGCCCCGAGTACGCCCCGCACATGGCGCGGGCAGGATCATGCGGCAGCATCACCCCGTCCGGGGAGTCGAGACCCGCATCCTCGGACGATCCGCTGTCCATCTGCACGGCGGTCGACCTCCTTCATCGGCATGCTCATTCCCCGGCAGGTCTTCGGGTCGGCCACAGGGTGCGGATGATCCTTCGCCGGAAAGGGACTCCGGGACGCCCGACCGCCCGGCAGCCTCGTGACGACATCCGCCCGGTCGATGTCGAGCGGAGGTCCGGCCGTGTGGATTCACGCTCGCTCACGGAGGCATTCGGGCGCCGGCGAAGGGTGCTCGCGCTGTGACGACATCGAAATCGCCTATGGGCATACAGAGAAAATGAACCGGCTGCTCAGGACCCCTTTTGCGTTCGTCCGTCGGCTACAGCGGGAATCAATGACGCGAAATCGTATGAATTTTCCGACGTCCGTACCGGTCTGTTCCCACACACGGCTCATCCAAGAAGGGGAGATCACATGACACACCGGTGGTGGCGCACCCGGAGCGAGCGGGGCCAAGCCTCGTTCTCCGTGGTCCTGGCCCTCATCACGGTCATTCTGGCCGGCGTCCTCGTGAACCGAGTGGCGTGGA
>DATAIT010000028.1 GCA_036262515.1 Acidimicrobiales bacterium
AGGCAGATACGGTCGCTCACTGGGTCTGGCTCCTTCCTTCAGGCGTCGAACACCCGAAGCTTGGGAGCCAGGCCCACCTCAGTGGTGGACCCGCTCAGGCCATCAGACCCATTGGTCTCCAACCCTCATTCGCGAGGACCCACGGTTCGGTGGAAGCCGTCAGGGACGCCGATCTCGGCGAGAAGGGAGTCCAGCTCATCGGCGGTGCCGGCGAAGCCGTGATGCTTCACGTACAGGTCTACGCCGGCGTGCGCGAGCTTGGCCCATCCCCCGGCCTTGTAGCCGAGTCCTTTCGGTGTCTCGAACCACAGCCAGCTCTGCCCGGCCGAGTGGAGTGAGGCGACGTCCGGTACGGTGAGTCCGCCTCGACCGGCGAACCATTCTACGCCGTAAGTCGTGAAGGCCAGCGTTGGCTGGTCGTCGACGACCACGGGCGGGCGGGCGATGAGTTCGTTTGACACGCTCGGTCCGACCGCGGGACTTCATCGCTCATGCCGAACCCCCCGGAGGTCCGAGTTCGTTTGCGGACCATGCTGCTGGGTGCGTCTCGGCGAGCACACCTAACGCGCGCTTCGTATCGCGGCGCTACTAGCCGCGGGAAACGCAGAGATGGGCGCTTCTGGAGGCGGGCACCCTGGTATGGTGATCGGTATGGCGACGAGGAAGATCACCGTAACCCTCGACGAGGAACAGCTTGAGCGGGTCCGGCGCGCCGTCGCAGCGGGCAAGGCGGCGAGCGTGTCGGGATTCGTTCAGCATGCTGTTTCCATCTCGCTCGATGATGTCGCCGGGTGGGGGGCGCTACTCGCTGAGGCGCTGAGCCGCACCGGCGGTGACCTGACCGACGACGAGCGGTCCTGGGCGGATGGCATTCTCGGGACGGACAAGGCGACGAACCCCTCAGCTGCATGACTGCGGGGATCACCCTCGACGCCGGGGCCTTGATCGCTGTCGACCGGGATGTTCGCCCTGTCGTCGTGCTCCTGACCCGAGCCACCGACGTTGGGGCGCGGCTCACCGTGCCAGCGGGAGCACTGGCCCAGGCGATCCGACGGCCCGAGCGCCAGGTCCGCCTCGCCCGCCTGGTCCGCCAGCCGAATGCCGATGTCGTCGCCCTCGACCGGGTGGACGCCACGAACGTCGGGCGGCTGTTGGCGGCCTCGGGGACAACCGACGTGGTCGACGCTCATGTCGTCATCTGCGCTCGTCGTGCAGGTCAACGAGTGCTGACTTCGGACGCCGATGATCTTCGCCGCCTCGATCCGGAACTCGAAGTCGTCGAGGTCTGACGCCGAGCCCGCTCCGTAATCCGAGAGGCTCGACTGGTCGAACGAATCCGAACGGCGCGTCTGGACTGCGCCGCCCAAGCGAAACGGCGACGCGGGACGGAGTTGCTCGCAGTCCGCTCAAAGCCCTCTCTCGGGTCAGCGCGGCACTTGTCGGTCGGCTTCGCCGGGTGATTGAGACACGAGCGGTCAGGTCCAGAAGTGCTTGGCCTCGGCGGCGGAGAAGCGCAGCAACGCCAACGCCGACAGCACCACGGCGAAGGCGGTGAGCACGGCTGCCGGGAGGGCGATGGCGGAGAGACCCTGGCCGTCGAGGGTGACCGCCCGGTAGCCGCGCATCACCCAGTAGGTCGGCGTGGCCGGCGCCACCACGCGCACCCATCCGGGCATGAGGTAGGCCGGGACCACCGCCCCACCGACGCCGGCCAGGAGGGTGGAGCCGAGGTTGGCCAGGGCGTTCACCTGCTGGATGGTGCGGGACACCGCGACCAGCAGGAGACCGAGGGCCAGGTGGCTGGCGGCGACGGCCAGGCTCAGGGCGGCGACGGCGACGGCCGGGCCCCGCAGATCGAGATCGAACACGACCACGCCCACCGCGAACAGCCAGGCGATCTGGAGGACCGCGAAGCCGTACAGAGGCACCAGCTTGCCCAGAAGGAGCTGGGCCGTGGTGGCCGGGCTGGCCCGCAGCCGGTCCCAGGTGCCCCACCCGTGCTCCCGGAAGAAGCTGAGGCCGGCGAGCCCGGTGAGGAACAGCGAGAACGTGGCCGCCGCCCCCGGCACCGCCTGCTCCGAACCGTTGGTCCCCGGGTACCCCTCGATGATCAGGGTCACGTAGAGCATCGGCTTGAGGAAGGCCAGGAACGTCACGGGCACTACCAGCAGGAGCACCAGCGGCACAGGGTCCTGCCGCAGCAGCCGGATCTCCCGCCGGGCGATCACCGCCGCGGCGCCGCCCGTCACCGTTGCTCGGGGGCGGCGTCGGCGTCGGCGGCGCCCCGCTCGCTGACGCCCGGGTAGCGCTCGCCGGTCAAGGCGAGGAAGACGGTGCCGAGTCCGGCCCGCACCACGTCGACCGAGCGGAGCCGGGGCAGCCGGTCACCCAGGGCGGGCAGCACTCGGGCCAGCGCCCTCCCGGGGTCGTCGTCGGTGATCCGGACCCGGCCGCCGTCGACCTCGACGCCGTCGAGGGCAGGCTGGCTGCTCATCTCGCCGTCGAAGCGGAGGTCGACGACAGCCGACCCATGGCGGGCGACGAGGGCGGGCACCTTGTCGCGGGCGACGAGGTGCCCGTGATGGAGGATGGCGACCGACGCGCCCAGCTCCTCCACCTCGTCGAGCTGGTGGGTGGAGAAGCACACCGCCGTTCCCTCGGCGCTCAGCCGGCGCACCAGGTCGAGGACGGCCCCGCGCGCCGACGGGTCGATCCCGCTCGTCGACTCGTCGAGCAGCAGCACCGGTGGCCGGTGCACCACCGAGCAGGCGACATGGACCCGCCGCTGCTCGCCTCCCGACAGCCGGCCGGCGGGGCGGCGAAGGAGCGGCGCCACGCCGAGATCGTCCGCCGCGTCCCGGGCGGACGACCGGGCCGCCGCGGCCGTCATGCCGGCCAGGCGAGCGGAGAAGACCAGGTTCTCCTCCACCGTCAGCGTGGGCGCGAGGCCGAGCCGCTGGGGCGCCAGTCCCAGGAGGCGGCGGGCGGCGGACGGGCGGGCGCGGGCGTCGACCCCCAGCACCGAGATGTCTCCGTCGTCGGGCTGCACCAGGCCGGCGACGGAGGACAGCAGCGTGGTCTTGCCAGCCCCGTTGGGGCCCACCAGGGCGAGCACCTCGCCGGCTTCGACCTCCAGGTCCACGCCGTCGAGGGCGAGGACGTCGCCGTAGGCCTTGGCCAGACGGCGGAGAACGAGAGCGGGAGCCGTTGGACCGGTGCCCGTGCGCCGTCGCCCGGCCGGGCTGCCGCCCTGCCGAGGCCAGTCGTCCCGGTGGCGACCCGTGTCGTTCGCCTGCGTACCCCCCGTCTCGTCGGCATCCGTGTAGCCATGCGCGTTGGCTGCACCGAAAGCGCAAACAGTCGCCGATGGGAATCCCATTCTGGGTTCGAATCCCAGCCCCGGAGCCAGCGAAGAAGAGCCCGTGACCTGAGGGTTCTCGCCTGAGGAGGTCGGTACAACGGCCTCGAGTGGCGCCTCGTTTCCCCCGATTTCCCCCCAGCCGATGAGCACGTCAGGGCCGCCGCCGCTCCTTGGGAAAAGTACATTCTTCGGCGGACGCGATGCAACCAGCGCGCGCTAGCGTGCCGTTCGTCTGATCCACGCCCAGGAGGGAGAAGGACCTGAGCGACCTGCCTTCGGGAGCCGAGCAGCCGCAGAGCGTCAGCACCGACGCAGCGCGCAACCTGGCCACGACGACCAAGACACGGGCGCAGTGGGCGGCGCTCACCCCACGGTGGCTGCTGCACCTGCTGCCGTGGGTGCGGGTGGACGGTGGTACCTACCGCGTCAACCGGGTGCGCCTTCTGAACCCGGACGAGCGCAAGATCCGGGTCACGACGGTCGGGGGACAGCCCTTCGTCCCGGTGACCGAGCTCCAGCAGCTCTCGCTCTTCGCGGGCCTCGAGCTCGACGCGGTGCAGGCGATCTCCGACGCGCTCCAGGTGGAGCGCCACGACACCGGCACGGTGCTCATGACGGAGGGCGAGGCGGGCGACAAGCTCTACCTGCTCGCCGAGGGCACGGTGGAGGTGTCGATCATCGGCTCCCGGGGTCAGACGCTTCGAGTGAACACGTTGAGCGGCGGCGAGATCTTCGGCGAGGGAGCTTTGCTCACGGACACGCCGCGTACGGCCACGGTCACTGTTCGTTCACCCAGCACCGTCCTGTCCCTGTCTCGGGCTCAGTTCGCGGACCTGTTGACTGCCCATCCCGACGTGCGATCGGCGATGGAAACGATGGTCGAGGGGCGCCGGCAGCAGCGCGACGAGCTCGACGAGTACGGCGAGCACAAGATCGAGGTTGCCGGCGGGCACCACGGCGAGCCCGTGTTGCCGGAGACGTTCGTGGACTATGACGACGAGCCCCGGGAGTACCCGCTGAGTGTCGTGCAGACGATCGTGCGCGTGCACACGCGTGTCAGCGATGTCTACAGCAACCCGATCGACCAGCTGGAAGAGCAGCTCCGCCTGAGCATCGAGGGCATCCGCGAGCGCCAGGAATACGAGCTCATAAACAACCCAGAGTTCGGCTTGCTCCACGCCGCCGCGCCGTCCATGCGCACCCCGAGCCGCACGGGAGCGCCGACGCCCGACGACATGGACGACCTGCTCGCTCTCGTGTGGAAGCGCCCGGCGTTCTTCCTCGCCCACCCGATGGCCATCGCCGCATTCGGTCGGGAGTGCACCCGTCGGGGCGTGCCGCCGCCCACGACGACGATTTTTGGCTCCCCGTTCCTCACGTGGCGCGGCGTCCCCATCGTCCCGTGCGACAAGCTGCTCGTTGGCGGCAAGGCCCGGGTGGGGTCGCGGGCGGGCACGACCAACATCCTGTTGGTGCGAGTCGGCGAGCGCGAGCAGGGTGTGGTCGGCCTCCACACCTCCGGTCTGCCAGGTGAGCCCGAGGGCCTCCCCGGGCTGTCGGTGCGGCTGATGGGCGTGAACCGCCGGGCGGTGGCGTCGTACCTGCTGACGCTCTACTTCTCGGCTGCGGTGCTGATCGAGGACGCCATCGCCGTGCTCGAAGGTGTCGAGGTCGGCCGGTACCACGAGTATCCGTGACGGTGCTCCCGTCGCCGAACGGGCCGCACGTCGACCCGACTGACGAGACGTTCGTCGCCCGGCTGGCCAACGACATCTTCCGGGAAGGACCGTCGGTCGCGGGCACGGCGGCGACCCATGCCGAGGACCTCGACGCCGTACCCGGGCGCGCCGCCAACGCGGCGACGGACGAGGCCGCCACCCTCGCGGCCAGCGCCTATCGGGTAGATCCCACGATGACTAACGCCATCCCGATGGGAGGGATACCGCGCGCCGCCCCGGGCGTCCTCGGTACCGGCGCCTCGGGCCCTTCGAGCTTCATGCTCCGCTCGGCGCCTCTGGGCGACGCCTTGCCGGCGGGGACGGTGGAGCCCTGGAGCCACATGGCGCAGGCGTGGCAGCCGCTCGCACCCCGCGGGTCGTCGACGGCGGTGCCCTACACCGGTGGGCCCATGACGTCGGACCCGCCCAGCGCCGATGCGCTGCGAGGGTTCGTGAGCACCCTCCGCCCCGAGACGCGCTCGTTGGACGCCCCTCTCCCCGTGCAGGACGACACCGCGCGCAACCCCGGCGACGCCGCCTTCTACTTCCTGCCGCGATCCGGAGGGGCCGCCCCGCAGCGCCGGCTCGCGACGCGGTCTCCGGGCGCGGGGTATGACGCCGGCGAGGTGCGGCGTGACTTCCCCGTCCTCCAGCAGCGCGTCCACGGCAAGCGGCTCGTGTGGCTCGACAACGCGGCGACGACCCAGAAGCCGCAGTGCGTGATCGACGAGATCGCCCGTTTCTACGAGCACGACAACTCCAATGTCCACCGCGGCGCCCACGAACTGGCGGCGCGTGCCACCGACGCCTACGAGGGGTCGCGTGCCAAGGTGGCGACGCTGCTCGGAGCCAGGTCGACCGACGAGGTCATCTTCGTGCGGGGGACGACCGAAGCGATCAACCTGGTCGCCCAGTCCTACGGCCGCAGCGTGGTCGGGGCAGGCGACGAGATCGTGCTCACGAGCCTGGAGCACCACTCCAACATCGTCCCCTGGCAGCTCCTGGCCAAGGAGCGGGGTGCGTCGTTGAAGCCGGTGCAGATCAGCGATCGAGGCGACGTGATGCTCGACCATTACGCCTCGCTGCTCGGTCCCCGCACTCGCATCGTCGCCCTGACGCAGGTCTCGAACGCGCTGGGCACGGTCCTGCCGGTTGAGGCCATGGCCGCCATGGCCAAGGCTGCCGGCGCAGCAGTGGTCGTCGACGGCGCCCAAGGAGTGCCCCACATGCCCGTGGATGTCGGCGAGCTGGGTGCCGATTTCTATGCCTTTTCGGGCCACAAGCTATACGGCCCCACGGGCGTGGGCGTGCTGTGGGGCCGTCGGGAGCTGCTCGAGCAGATGCCGCCGTGGCAGGGCGGCGGCCAGATGATCAAGCACGTCGACTTCGAGTCATCCACGTGGAACGAGCTCCCGTACAAGTTCGAAGCCGGTACTGGCGCCATCGGTCCCGCTGTCGGGCTCGGGCGGGCGATCGACTACCTGACGATGTTGGGGCTCCCGCACATCGCCGCTCACGAGCATGTGCTCCTCGCCCACGGCACCGAGGCGCTTGCAGCCATCCCGGGCCTACGCCTGATCGGCACGTCCCCGCACAAGGCCGCGGTGCTGTCGTTCGTGCTCGAGGGCACCGAACCAGAAGACGTGGCGAAGCTCCTCGATCAGGAAGGCATCGCCGTCCGTGCCGGCCACCACTGCGCGCAACCGGCGCTGCGCCGATTCGGGCTGGAGGCCACGGTGCGGCCGTCGCTCGGGCTCTACAACACCCACGACGACATCGAGGTGCTGGCCGCCGCTGTCCGGAAGGCCGCCCACGCGCTCCGCCGCAGTCGTCATACGTCCTAGAATCTGGGAGCAGCACGCTGGTACCCGGCGGCGTCTGGGGAGGGGACGGGGGGGTCCATGGCAGAAGGTGTGACCCAGGGAGGGCGGCGGCCCGCTGCTATGAGACGCCGCCGCCTCCTGTGGCGGGAGGAGATGGTCACGTGCCTCCTCGGGACGTGGCTGTTGGGCGGCCTCCACCTGGACGGATGGGCCCACCGCAACACCGATCTCCACGACTCGCTGACCACGCCGTGGCACGCGGTGTTGTATTCGGGTTGGGCGGCGCTGGCGTCGTGGATCGTCTGGCTGATCATGCGCGAGCGCAAGGAAGGGGCACGGGGGCTGGCCGCTGTGCCTCGGGGCTACGCGATGGGCGTGGCGGGCATGATCTGCTTCGCCGTGGGAGGCGCGGGCGACCAGGTATGGCATCTCTCCCTCGGAATCGAACAGGACATCGAAGCGTTCCTCAGCCCAACCCACTGGTTCCTCGCCGTCGGCATGTTCCTGATGGTCAGCTGTTCCTTCCGCGCCGCCTGGACGTCCTTCGACACCGACACCCCGACCCTGCGTGCATTCGCGCCGACGTTGTGGTCGATCACGTTGACCACGGCGATGGTGGGCTTCGCCTACAACTACCTGAGCCCCTTCGTCATCGACAACCCGACGATCAAGGACGGGGACCTGTTCGCCCTGTTCCGGCCGGAGGTTCCCCCAGCCACCGCCTTCGGATTCGCCGAACGCCTGCGCATGCAGGGAGTCGGCGACGAGATCGTCTGGACCGTCCTGCTCATGGGAATCTCGCTCATGGTGCTCCGCCGGTGGCGGCCGCCGTTCGGCAGCTTCGTCGTCCTGTTCGGCGCAACCACGGCGGCCGTCAGCGGTGTCTGGGACTTCGATCACGGATGGACCATCATCGCCGGTCTCATCGGGGGGCTTGCTGCCGACGTGCTCGTCCAACGACTCGATCCCCGGCCGGAACGTCTTCTCCAATACCGGGTGTTCTCCGCCGTCGTGCCGGCCGTGACCTGGGCCGCGTACTTCGTTACCGTCGCCATCGCCTATGGCATGGGGTGGTCCACGCCCATGTGGGCCGGCTCGATCACCTTCGCCGTGCCCATAGGCCTGCTCATCAGCGCGCTCATGGTGCCCATGTCGATCCCCGTTCGCCCGGTCCACGCCGGTTCCGTTGAGCAGGTCGGGGACCTGCCGCAGCGAGATGCGCGTTCCCGCGGCGTCGAGACCACTCGCGATCTCGAAGGGATGACCACATGAGCTCGCTCACGAGGGAGGAGATAGAGGCGCTCGACCCGTACAGCTTCCTCGCCGTACTGGGGAAGAAGGTCGTGCGTCCGGGCGGCCATCTCTCGACGGAGCAGCTGTTCGAGCTGGCCGAGATCAAGCCTGACCATCACGTCCTGGAGATCGGGTGCGGCGTCGGCGCCACGGCGATCGAGCTGGTTCAGCGCTTCGAGTGCCAGGTGACGGCCATCGATCACTCCCCGCTGATGCTCGAAAAGGCCAGGGGGCAGACCAGCCGCGCCGGCCTCAGCGACCGCATTCGCTATGAGGAAGCCGACATGTGTGGCCTCCCCTACGCCGATGACGTCTTCGACGTGGTGATCATCGAGGCGGTGACGATGTTCTGCCCGCGGCACAGCGCCCTCCGTGAGTGCAAGCGCGTTCTGAAGCCGGGTGGGCAACTGCTCGATCAGGAGTTCGCGTGGCGCAAGGCGCCGGACGAGCGCGCCCTCGAGATCCTCCGCCAGCCGACGATGTGCCCCGGCATCGATTTCGACGACGTGCTGGAGTGGAAGGTGCTGTTCAAGGACGTCGGGCTGACGGACGTCGAGGCCGTGAGCGGGCCATTCGCCCTGATGCACCCGCGGGTGTTCGTCAAGGACGAAGGATGGGCCAATTCCATGCGCATCCTCGGCACGGCGCTCTCCCGACCGGCGTACTTCAAGAAGGCCGTGTGGCTGATGCGCAACATCTTCAAGATCATGCCGTCGCTCGGCTACGTCGTGATGAGCGCGCGTAAG
The DNA here is from genome assembly GCA_036262515.1 of Acidimicrobiales bacterium. Taxonomy (GTDB): domain Bacteria; phylum Actinomycetota; class Acidimicrobiia; order Acidimicrobiales; genus JAHFUS01. The sequence continues at coordinate 8,942 of DATAIT010000028.1, forward strand.
CCCGCCTTGAAGAGTTGAACTGTGCACATCCGCGATCATCAAGGCGTCCGTTGCCGTCGTGAAGGTTCGAGATCTTGACGTCAACCCATATTCTTCCGGAACGCCCGGAGTACGCTGCGCGCGTACGGAGCCTTCCGACCACCCGCCACCACGTCGCTCTGCCGACAACAGGAGGTCACGCGTGAGCCAACAGTCAGAAGCCAACATGGGCGGTTCTCGTGCGACGAGAGGCGTCCTTCTCCTCGCCGACATCTCGGGTTACACAGGCTTTCTGCAGGCTGTCGCCAATGCCCATGGTGCAGAAATGGCAACCATGACAGAACTGCCGGCGGCGTACCCCCTGATCACCAGCCTGCTCGACGGAATCGTCTCCGAGCTCGTTCCGCCCTTCCATCTGTCCAAGCTGGAGGGCGACGCTGTGTTCGCGTACGCAGCGGACGACTCGTTCGACCCGCGCGGCGAGTCGGTCGTCGGGACGCTCAGGGGCTGCTACGCCGACTTTCGCGACCGCCGGGACGAGGCCGTGAAGCTGATGTTCTGCGACTGCACGGCGTGCGAGGGTCTGAACACGCTGGAGCTGAAGTTCGTGCTGCATTGGGGAAACTACGTCGTGCAGTCGATCGCCGGCCACCAAGAGCTCTTGGGTCCCGACGTGACCATGGCGCACTTGCTGCTCAAGAACAACGTCTCGGGCGTGGTTGGCTGCTCGGCGTACGCGATGCTCACGCAGGCGGCGGCTCAGCAGCTCGACGTTTCCGTCGACGTGTCGACGGCGCACACCGAGAGCTTCCCGCACTACCCGCCGATCGACACCCACATCTTCACGATGTAGGCGTTGAGGGTTCCGTTGGAAGTCGAGCCGACGTGGACCCTCCGACATCCGGCCGTAGCGGGCGATCGCTGGTGACCGAGCCGACGACTCCAAGGTCGACGCCGCCGGCGCGGCCAGGTGAGTCTCGCCGACTGCGTAGCCGCTGAGGCCGCCTGCGTTGGTGGCGACCTGCTCGTCACCGCACACTTGCCATCGGGCTCGCCCTGGTGCCGAACGTGCGAGGGAAGCCGGCGGCGCGAGTCAGGCGCCGGGCCGTCAGAGACTGAACTTGCCCGCATCCTCGGGGAAATCGCAAGCGCGGACCCTGTAACCAAGCGTTTCGACGCGCGCCATATGTCCGATATCCGGACGGTATTAAGTCCGGGCAACAGCTGCACCAATGTGCAGAATGAGGAAAGGCGAGTCATATGGCAAAGATCTTTCGCGGCGTCGGTCTTCCGCGAGACGTGCGAACCAGAGCCACCTCACTCGCCTGTCTCATGATGTTGCTGGCCGGCCTCACAGGTGTTGCTTTTCTTTCGCCAGCGCGCGCCGTGACCGTCTCGATCTCGATCAAGAACCTCAGCTTCGTTCCGGCCAGTGTCTCGATAGCGCCGGGGACAACCGTCGTGTGGAGCAACGACGAGACGGACGGGACCGTGCACAGCGTCACCAGCGACGACGGCCTGTTCTCCCATGACCTGAACGCAGGTGACACGTTCTCGTGGACCTTCGACAAGGCGGGGACGTTCGGCTACCACTGTCGCTTCCACCCGTTCATGACCGGTGTCGTCACGGTGACCGACGAAGCAAGCCCCCCGTCGACCGAACCGCCGACGACGGGCCCGCCGACGACCTCCCCGCCGACCACCGGCACCACTCCCTCCACGGCGCCGCCGACCACCGCCCCCGGGTCGTCGACCACCACTGGCCCGCCGGGGGCCTTCGTCGCCGGCATCGGGCCGATCGCCGTCCATTTCAACCTCACCGACAAGAACGACGCCTGGTTCGACACCGGCACCTCGCTCTTCGGCACCAAGTCGTTGGCGGTGGCCGAGATGCCGCGGGCCGGGCTCGGCACCCTCGGGGTTGCACCGTCGGACGTCACCAGCCTCGACGTCGCGAAGGCGCTCGCCGACCTGGTGAATGGGTTGCCGGACGTCCCGCTCCTCCAGATCCCCGGCGTGCCGCCGGCGCTGAGGCCACTCGGTACCGTCGCCGAGGCCCTGAGCTCCCTGTCACCGCAGCTCCAAGGACTCGGCCTCGGCGGGCTGGCGCCGGAGGTCGACGAGATCCAGGCCCAGATCAAGACCCTGCTGCTCGATCCCGTGGCCGCCGCCGCCGGCCTGAACACCTCCCCGGTCGGGGTCGACCTGGTGAAGAACCTCTCGGACCTGGCCAGCCAGCTCCAGGACGCGAGCATGCCCGTCAACGTGAACTTCCACATCGGCCCCGAGTACACCCAGGCCAACCACATGGTCAGCAGCCTGATCTGGCCGTCGGGGGCGACGGGGTTCCCGTACGACCAGCAGGGCGCGACGATCGGCGACCTCCCCGTCCAGCTCACCAAGCCCGGCCTGTACGCCTTCCAGTGCAAGATCCACCCGTACATGCTCGGCGCCGTGGTGGTCGACGACCCGCTCACCCCCGGCCTCGACTTCGGGAAGTCGCTGACCGTCAACACCCGCAACCTCGAGTCGGTCCCCTCCCAATCGGACCTGATCTTCAAGCTGGTCCACACCTTCTTCAAGATCACCGTGCCCACCAACTGGGACCATTTCAGCGACACGCAGCCGACGATATGGAATCCCCAGTATCCGATCGCGCCGATCCTGACTGCCGATTCGGCCGGCGACCCGCAACTCATTCCCGACCTGAACAACTTCTTCCACCAGCTGTTCCACGAACCCGTCCAGCAGCCGGCCCTGACGAAGCCGTCTACACCCGGCGTCGGATCCTTGTGGGTCGACACAGAGTTCGAGACCACGGCGGGCAAGTCGAAACCGGGCACGGCTACCAGGATCGACACGTCGAACTGGAGTATTGCGCGCAAGGTGGCGCTGCCGGAGGTCGACATGAACAACCCCCACAACATGTGGACCGACGCCGCCGGCAAGCTGATCTACCAGACGGAGTGGTGGAACAACCGCCTCGACGTGTGGGACGCGGCGACCGGCAAGCTCGTCCGGACGCAACCCACCGGTCCCGACCCGTCCCATGTCATGACGGAGGTCGGCAGTGACAACGTCGACGTGGTGATCAATGGCGGAAACCAGGTGATGGTGTTCGCGCCGGGCGCCACCAAGCTGCTGAAGACGATCTCCATCTCGGCGTCGGGCACGAAGCCGGCCCATCCCCACGCACCGTGGATGAGCACCGACGGCAAGACCATGGTGACCCCGAACGTCAACTTGGACACCGCGTCGGTCATCAACATGGAGACCGGCACCCATGTGGACGAGCCGACAGGCCACTGGCCCATCGCCCAGGGCATGACGCCGGACAACAGCAAGTTCTACACGGCCAACTTCCTGGACGGCACCGAGTCGTGCATCTCGATCGGCGCTCCCGCCTGCAGCGACAACGGGCGCAAGGTCCACAGCAAGATCATCGACCTCCAGCCCGGCTACGACCCGGTGTCGGGCGCCACGGGCGCCCCCGGACTGGGCGGCCTCCCGATCCAGAACCCCGTCAGCCCCGACGGCCGCACCCTGTTGGTGGCGAACACGTTCACCAACAACGTGGCCGTCATCGACACCGCGACCGACACCCTCGTGAAGTTTCTTCCCTGCGACGCCGGGTGCCACGGCATCAACTTCGGCTTCAAGAAGGGCGGGGGCTACTACGGCTACGTCTCGTCGAAGTTCGCCAACACGATGGAGGTCATCGACGTGAGCCAGGGCCCGCAGGCGGCGAGCGTCGTCGGCAAGTTCACGGTGGACGCGGGGCCCGGCACGGCGACCGACGACAAGATCGTGGGGTACTCCGGCTTCGGCGGCATGGGCATCGTCACGACGCCCCTCGCCTACCCGGGGTGGTCGGCCAGCCAGAAGGCGGCCGGCGCGCCGGGCACCGAGTTGCTGATCCCCTGCCAGATCGCCCTCCCGGGCAAGAACGCCTGCTGATGGGCCGCGAATCCAGAGCGGCGATGCGCACCGTCGTGACGTGCATCGCGGCCAGCATCGTCACCCTGGTGGGCGCTGGCATCACCGGGCTGGGGATCATCCCGGCCTCGAACGCCGAAGCGTCGCCCGTGCCCGTTTCCATCCGAGGCGTGTCGTACCAGCCCCAGGACCTCACCGTCGCCGAGGGCACCACCGTCACCTGGCGCAACGACGAGTCCGACCGGACGATGCACAGCGTCTCCGGTGGCCCGCTGGCGTCGGCGGACCTGGCGCCCGGGCAGGTGTTCTCCTTCACCTTCACGACGGCCGGCAGCTTCACCTACCACTGCCGCTTCCACACCTACATGGAGGGTCACGTCACCGTGACCGGCCAGGCCGGCACCACGCCGCCGCCGCCGTCGACCACCGCGCCCCCGGGGCCGGGGCCGGCGCCGGGCGGGGCCGGCACCGAGTACGTGGGCGCGGCGCTCGGGGACGGCACCTACCTCGCCAACTACGACCTGGTCGGAGGGGTGAAGGTGTTCCACCTGGTCATGGCCCCGGTTAGCTGGGAGGTCACCAAGGGCCGGGTGGTCCAGGGGTACGCCTTCAACGGCGTGATCCCCGGCCCCGTGATCCGCGCCAACGCCGGCGATCGGCTGCGGTTCGTCGTGGAGAACCGCTTGCCACCAGGACAGATGACCGGCGTCCACTGGCACGGGATGGTGCTGCCCAACGACCAGGACGGCGTGCCCGGCGTCACCCAGGACCCGATCCAGCCGGGCCAGACCTACACCTACGAGTGGACGGCGGTCACGACGGGGACCCACTGGTACCACGCCCACATGGGTGGTGCCCAGATCGGCAAGGGCCTCTACGGCCCGCTCCAGATCCTGCCCCGGGCCGGCGGCGACATCACCGCCGCCCACGACTACTCGCTGATGTTCGGCGACACCAACCTCGGCTTCGTCCTCAACGGCCGGTCGTTCCCCGAGACCGTGCCGCTGCACGCCAAGGTCGGCGAGCGGGTGCACATCCGCCTCTACGACACCGGCGACGACGAGCACGCCATCCACCTGCACGGCACGGCGTTTCAGGTCGTGGCCCAGGACGGGCAGCGCCTGCCGCAGCCCTACCTGGCCGACACCCTGTCCATCGCCCCGGGCCAGACCTGGGACATCGTCGCCGTCATGACCGTGCCCGGGAGATGGGCGCTCCACTGCCACAAGTTCATCCATTCCGAGAACGACATGGGCATGATGGGCATGACCACGATCCTCGAGGTCACGAACTGACCGGCCCGGGACGGCGATCCGTCTTCTACGCGCTGGTGGGACAGCCCGCGGGAATGGCCGATCAGTGACCGCCGGGCGACCCGCCCGGCTCCTGTGCGGGTTGGGTCTCGGGCTCGCCGCGCTGACCGCCGCTGCCCCGGCTGGCGGCCATGCCGCGGTGGTGTCGGCATCGCCACCGGCCGGCGCCTCGCTCCGCACGGCGCCGGGCCGGGTCGTCCTCGTCTTCGAGGAGCGGCCTGACCCGGTCCTGTCGGCCATCGATGTCCTCGACAGCGCCGGGGTGGGCCGCGCTGTCGGGGCGCTGACCAGCGCGCCGGGCCGGCCGGACGCGCTGGCCCGTCCGGTGCCGGCTCTGCCCGACGGCGTCTACACCGTCGCCTGGCGGGCGGTGGCGGCCGCTGACGGCCACCTGGAGACCGGCTCCTACCGTTTCGGGGTCCGGGTGCCGGTCACCGGCACCCACGGGGTGGCCGAGAAGGCGGCGGGCCCGTCCTGGGCCGGGGCCGGGGCGCGGTGGGCCTACGAGGTGGGCGTCATCGGCCTCGTCGGCCTGGCCTTCGTCGCCCTGTCGGTGTTCGAAGCCCCACCGGAGCGGGTCATCCGGTGGGGCCTGTGGTTGTCCTGGGGCGCTGCGGTCGTCGGCGCGCTGGGCATCGCCGCCGCCCAGGCGTCGGTCGACGGGGTCGGCCCCGGGCGCCTGCTGTCGTCCTCCGCGGGTGTGGCTGCGGTGGCGAGGGCCGCGCCGCTCCTCGAGGCCGCCCTGGCCGTCGGCGCCGTCCTTGTGTGGCGGGGCAGGTGGCGTCGCGCTGCGCTGGCCGGGGTCGGGGTCTACGCCGCCCTCTCCATGTTCGCCGACGTCCACGTCGGCCACGCGGCGGCGGCCTCGTCGTGGGCATGGCTGCACGAGGCGGTCCTCGGGACCCACTTCCTCGCCGTCGGCGTGTGGATCGGCGGCCTGGTCGCCGTGCTGGCCTGCCTTCCGGGTACCGACCCGGCGCAGCGGGCGGCCGGGCTGCTGCGGTACTCCGGCGCGGCCGTGGTGGCGGTGTTCGCCGTGGCCTTCACCGGCACCGTCGAGGCCGTCGCCGAGGTGCCGTCCGGGCACGCGCTGCTGTCCACCGGCTTCGGGCGCGTCGTTCTGGCCAAAGTGGCATTCATCGTCGTGCTGGGCGGTCTCGGGGCGGTGAACCGCTACCGCAACGTTCCCCTGGTCCTCCGATCCGTGGCCCCCTTGCGCCGGGTGGCGGTCGCCGAGGTCGGGATCGCCGCCTGCGCCCTGGTGGCGGCGGCGGTCCTCCCCGGCTTCGACCCCGGCGGCCGCGCGCCGGCCGCCACCCCGGCACCGACGGCGCCCGTGGCGTCCGCCGCCGGGGAGTAGGACCGCGCCGCTCGCGCCCTCGCGCCGTGGTCACCCCCGGTCCGACGGCGGTGCGCCAGTTGGGGCCCGTCCTCCGCTCCTCGCTCAGCTCTCGTTGCGGCCCGCGGTGATGGCGGCGCCGTCGGAACTGCCGAACACCTCGAGCTGGATGTTGTCGGGGTCGCGCAGCGTGATCATGGCGGCGCCACGCGACGCCTCCTTGATCTCGGAGTGGTCGACTCCGAGCTCCTCGAACCGACGCTTCAGTTGCTGCACGTCCTCGACGCCACCGAGTCGGAGGGCGACATGGTCGAGGCCGGATCGACGCTCGCTGAACCGATCGCCCGACGCCCTGTCGTGGGCCGTGAGCGTCAGCGTGATGCCGCTCCCGGGGGCTCGTAGACGGGCACGCCGGAACCCGTTGCCGTCGAACTCGTCGTCGACGCCGAGGCCGAGCGCCTGCTGGTACCACTCGGTGCTCTTTCCGAGATCGCTCACACTGAGGCTGACGTGGTGATATCCGAGAATCTCGGCCATGGTTCGTGTCTCCCTGTGTAGGTCTTCCAACAGACGTGTGCCGGGTTCAATTGCACAGCCGTTGCGCAGCCACCTAGTGGTAGCCCGGCCGATTCCGGAAGGCGTACGCCTGGAGGGCCGACACCACCCCGTTGACCAGGAAGCTGAAGAGCCCGGCGACCAGGAGGAGCCCGTAGACCTGGCCGGCGAGGTAATTGCGCTGCGCCGTGGCTATCAGGGCGCCGATTCCGTCGACTCGGGTGACGATCTCGACGAGGAGCGTGATCACGAGGGCGACGGGCGCAGCCACCCGTACCCCCAGGAAGATTGACGGAAGCAGAGCGGGGAGGACGCACTTTCGGGACCGGTCGAGCGGCTTGAGGCGGAGACACCGTGCCGTGTCCAGCAGAACGGGGTCGAGCGACCGCACGCCGCTGCGGGTGTTGAGCAGGATCGACCACACGGCCGCGAAGGTGACGACCGCCACCTTCATCGTGGCGTCGTAGCCGATGAGCAGGGTGGCGACCGGCACCACGGCAGCGGGCGGCATGGCGCGTGCGAACTCCAACGTCGGCCCGAGCGCCCGGTCGGCCGTGCGCGAAGCGCCTACCACGAGTCCGACGAGAGTTCCGAAGGCGGTGGCAACGGCGAGGGCGATGGCGAACGTCGAGAGCGTCTGCACGGCGGCCGGCCGCAGGACACCGTTCCGCCAAAGGTCCCCCAGGCCGTCCACCCATGTCGAGGGCGGGGGAAAATACGGGGATTGGGACGACGCCCGCAGCTCCCACGCGCCCAGGAGCACGACGAGCGGCAGCAGTCCCCGCAGTGGGGGGAAGGCAGCACGCCGGGACCCTCCGTCACGATTCGCCCGTCGCACAACCGAGGGACGAAGGTCTCCGGCGCCCGCGGGGTCGGTGGAGACCGGGGTTCGGACCGTCGCCGTCACGACTCGTCCGTTCGGCCGGCGGCCAGCCCCGGCAACGCCCAGGCGGAGGCGAAGCGAAGCGCGGTGTTGAGCACGATTCCGAGCACCCCGATGGTCACGACGTAGGCGAACATCTGCTCCGGCTGGAGCGCCTGCTGCGCACGCACGAGCGCATTGCCGAGCCCCCTCGGGTTGCCGATCATCTCGGCGACGACGGCGAGGACGAGGGATAACGACAGGGCGAGGCGGAGACCTACCACGATGGAGGGCGTGGCCGCAGGTAGGACGACCTTGCGGATCGTCGTCAGTCTCGGCATCCGGAGCATTCGGGCGACGTCGACGAGCTCGCTGCGTACGCTTCGGACGCCGTCGATCGTGTTGACGAGCACGGTCCACGCGCCGACGTAGACGATCAGGGTCAGCTCCATCTTCAGGGAGAACCCGAAGACCAGAAGGGCGACGGGGACGAGCGAGATCGGCGGGATGGCCCGCAGCACCTCGATGCTGGCCATCGAATACCGCCACGCCCGGTCCGAGAGACCGAGCCACACGCCGAGGGCGACGCCCAGCACCGACGCCAGCGCCCATCCGACGACGGCCGAGCGCAGTGTGTGGACCAGCTCGGGCAAGAGGTCGCCTGACGAGACCAGGGACCACAGCGCGTCGGCGACGCCCGATGGCGCCGGCAGGAACGCGAAGTCGACGGCGCCCGACCGGACTAGACCCTCCCAGGCCGCGACGAGGGCGCCCAGGGTCGCCAGTCCGGGGACGTTGATCCGCGTCGCCCACCCGCCCGCGTCAGCCATCGCCGTCGACGATCTCGTCGAAGACCGCACGGCGGAGGCGCAGGAACTCGGGTAGCTCCTTGGTGACGAGCTGGTCGCGAGGCCTCGGCAGGTCCACCATGAGCTCACGGGTGATCGTCGCCGGGCTCCCACCGAGGATCAGGATCCGGTCGCTGAGGTACACCGCCTCGTCGATGTCGTGGGTGACGAAGGCGACCGTTGGATTGCGCTGTCCGTGCAGCCGCTGAAGCTCGTCCTGCAAGGACGCCTTGGTCATGGCGTCGAGGGCTCCGAACGGCTCGTCCATGAGGAGCAGGCTCGCGTCCATGGCGAGCGCGCGAGCGAGTTGGACCCGTTGCTGCATTCCGCCGGAGAGACGCCACGGGTAGTCCTTGGCCCGATCAGAGAGCCCGACCATGGCGAGTGCGTCGGCCACCCGCTCGCGGATCTCGGGCCTGGACGCCTTGTCCTCGAGGCCCAAAGCGACGTTGCGCTCGATGGTCCGCCACGGCAGCAGGGACGCCGCGTAGTTCTGAAAGACGAACGCCGCACCCTCCGGCGGCCCCTCTACAGGCCGGCCCCGGAAGGTGACGACGGAGCCGGGGGCGGGGTCGACGAGGCCGGTGAGGACCCTGAGCAGGGTCGTCTTCCCGGTGCCCGATCGACCCATTACCGAGACGACCTCCCCCTCGCTCAGGTCCAGGGTGATCCCCTGCAGGATGCACCGTCGACCTGAGCTCGACCCGAGCTCGACATCGAGGTTCCGGCACTGGCAAACCACTGCGCGTTCGTCGACGGCCGCCGTCGCCACCTCGGACATCGTGACTCGACCCCGTTCGGTCAGTCGCCCGACGAGGACAGGACGAGGTCCTTCGGATCGACGGTCCCGTTGAGCTGTCCGATGTCCTTCAGCACCTTGACCCACTTCCCGAGGTCCCCGGTGCGCACCTCGAAGTTGTAGGTGGGCAGCGCCACCGAGTTCGCCACCGGGGCAGGCATGCCCGTGTACGCCTGGAGGGTCTGGCGGGTCTGCGTCGGGTTCTGCTCGATGAAGGCCACCGCTTCCTCGAGCGATTTCACGAACCGGTCGATTGCCGCCTCGTTGTCGCGCGCCCACGAGCCCTGGGCGATCCAGAAGTTGGTCGCCAGCGGGTCGGCGATCGAGGCGAACGGGTCGCCCAGCGAGACGTTCCCAGCATTCTTCAGGGTGGTGGCGAACGGCTCCAGCGCCTCCACGGCGTCGATGCGCCCGGCCTTCAGCTGGTCGGGAAGGTTCGGAGACGGAGCCTCGACGCCCTTGATGGCCCCCGGCTCGACGCCCTTCTGCTTCGCCCAGAACTGCACGGCGGCGTGGATGACGCCGCTCAGCGTGGGGGTCCCGACCGTCTTGTCCTTCAGCTGGGCGACGTCGGTGATACCCGAGTTCGCCGGGACGACGAGCTGGACGAACGGGTTCTCCTTCGTGCTGTTCGTGTTGCCGGCCACCTGGACGACGTCGACGCCGGCGGCGCCGGCCCGGATCAGGTCCGTCGCGGTACCGAGAGCGATATCGAACTGCCGGCCGAGCGTGGCCGGGATGTCGGAGATGTTGGCCGCCTGCTCCAGCGTGACGTCGAGGTTGTTCCGCTCGAAGATGCCCTGCTCCTCGGCCACGTGGAGGGGGAGGACGGTCGTTGCGGGCACGAACGAGATTCGAAGCTTTGTCGGGCCGGCGACCGTGGTGGAGGTGTCGCCCTGGGACCCGGACGACGACTCGCTGTCGCTTCCGCAGGCCGCGCCGACGAGGGCCAGAGTGACGACCGCAGCGAGCGCCGGGAGGCGACGCGTCGTGGCGGTGGTCCGCCGGTTGCCGGCGGAATCCTTCGGAAGCTCGGAGAGTCCGGACAGGATCATGACGTTCCCCTTCGTGCGATCGGCGATCGTCATCGAGGTGATGACGTTGCTGGAAAGGCCGTCGTTGCACAGCCGCAACATCGAACGCGGCGTCGATGTCGAACACACCCGTCGCCGTGCTACCGCGAGAGGGCGACGTTCAGGGACCTGTAGCTCTTGTTCCGATCCGGCTTCTCAGGACGACGGGCGGCGTCTTGTCGCTCCGCCTTCCGCGTCAGCGGCTGATTCCGACTGACCCCCGGATGCGTGCCGCCACCGGACGGTTCGTCACTACCCGATCGGAACCCCTTGGAAACGATTCCGGTGTGAGGCAGCCGCGCGTGAGCGACGGGACGACCGATCGACACGCATCACCACCCCATGGCGTCTGCGCCAGTATGCGTCCTCCTCTGCATCGAAGGAGACGGCATCTCATGACGTCGATGACACCAGACGGCATCGCCTACGACGACACCGGCGAGGGCGAACACGCGCTGTTGTTCCTCCCTGGCTGGTGTGGGCCCCGGAACCTCTTCGACCCCCTCCGATCCCGTCTCGACGGGCGCGTTCGGGCGCTGGCCGTCGACTGGCGCGGGCATGGCGAATCGAAGCCGGCCGGCGCCGACTTCGGTGCGGCCGAGCTGGCCGACGACGCAACGGCGGTGATCGAGGAGAGCGGGGCGGCCCAGGTCGTGCCCGTCGCCGCTGCCCACGCCGGCTGGGTCGCGATCGAGCTGCGCCGCCGTCTCGGCCCCGAACGCGTTCCCAAGCTCGTGTTCGTCGACTGGATGGTGCTTGGGGCACCACCGCCGTTCCTCGGCGCGCTGGCCGGTATGGCTGCGCCGGAGACGACCCGCCCCGTTGTGGACCAGGTGGCCGCCATGTGGGTGGCCAACCTCGACATGCCGGCGCTCACCGCGTATGTGGGGTCGATGGTGGCGCTGCCCGACGAGATGTGGGCGCGGGCGGCCCGAGAGATCGCTGTCGCCTTCGATCAGTTCGGATCACCGCTCGACGCGGTTGCCGCCCTCGATCCCCCGCCGCCGGCATTGCACGTGTATGCCCAGCCCGACGACCCCGCCTTCCTCGACGCCCAGCGCGCCTTCAGTGCCGCCCATCCGTGGTTCGCCGTCGAACGTCTCGACGCCAAGAGCCATTTTCCGATGTTCGAGGTCCCCGACGAGATGGTGCGTCTCATCGAGGCCTTCGTCGCGCGCTGAGCAGGCCCACTCTGGCGATGAGTGGGACCACCCGCGGAGATCGCGATCAGACAGAGCCTGCCGCGAAGGCATGCGAGGCGCGGACGACTTGCTCGACGACGCCCCGCTCTTCATCGTCCCGGGGGGCGTAAACCATGACGGCGTTCGCCGGGATCAGGCCCTTCCGTGCCACCGGGTGCTGCTCGGCCCAGCCCGCCTCGATCGCCTCCTCGGCCAGCTCAGGCGGGAGCATCATGTGCAGGCTCTGGTCGGGAGCGGGGTGCAGGTGGGCGAACTCCTGTCCGATCATGAACGCCTCGGGTGGGCCCATGGCGTTCTCGACCAGCCAGAGCGCCCGTGCGCCAGGAACAGAGATGGCGCTCGGTCGCTCGACCACGCCGGGTAGGCCGAAGACCGCAGCCGCCAGAAATTCCCGCTGCTCCGTGCCGGCCGGCTGCTGGTCGAGTTGCATGTGCGGGTTGGTGGGCGTGGTGGTGGGCGTCGAGCCAGGCCGACGCGGCAGGGACATCCTCCGGTCATCTTCTCATTGCGGCGGCCGGAAGGCGGCGGATGCGATCGCGACGACCCTTCGGTGCGGAAGGTCAGCCGCGGACTCGCTCTCCCGCGATGGTCTCGTGACCCGGAATGCTCGTGTCGGCCTCGTCATCGGGTGAATGTGAAGTGGGTGACGCCGCTGGGCGTCGAAACGGCCTCGACGTCGTACCCCTGCTCCAACGCCTCCAGGCTCTCCCACAGCCGAACGCCGCGGCCGAGCAGGATCGGCACCTGCACGACGTGCAGGTGGTCGACGAGACCGGCGGCCAGGAAGGCGCGCACCACGCTCGGGCCGCCGCCGATGCGGACGTCCTGACCGGCGGCTGCGTCTCGCGCCACCCCTAGTGCATCGGCCGGCGCGGCGTCGAGGAAGTGGAACGTCGTACCACCTTCCATCTCCAGCGGCGGGAGCGGGCGGTGGGTCAGGACGTACGTCGGCGTATGGAACGGCGGGTCGTCGCCCCACCACCCGCGCCACTCCGGGTCGTCCTGCCAGCCCGGAGGGCCGAACTTGCCCGCGCCCATGATCTCCGCACCGATCCCCGGTCCGTGCCGGGCGGCCATCACGTGATCGACACCCTCGGTGCCGCCCGACTCGCCGAGGACCTCGCGGCGGCCGAACTGCGTGGCCATCATCCACTCGTGGAGCCGATGGCCGGCGTGGCCGAACGGCGTGTCGAGGGCCTGTCCCTCCCCGGTGGCGAACCCGTCGAGAGAGATCGAGAAGTTGTGGATGCGGACGCGCGACATGGCGGCTCCTTCAGGTGGTGTGGTCGGTCATATGACCGGGGCGGCCTCGGCGAAGTGGCAGGCCACCGGATGGCCCTGGCCGTGGTCGACCAGCGGGGGTTCGTCGGTGGCGCAGAGATCCTGCGCCTTCCAGCAACGGGTCCGGAAGCGGCAGCCCGAGGGAGGGGCCGCCGGGCTGGGGACGTCGCCCTCGAGGACGATCCTCCTCCGGCGCCGCTCCACGGCCGGATCGGGCACCGGGACAGCCGACAACAGGGCCTGCGTGTACGGGTGGGCGGGACGGTCGTACACCTCGGCCCGTGTACCGGTCTCGACCACCTTGCCCAGGTACATGATGGCGACACGGTCGGCGATGTGGCGGACGACCGACAGGTCGTGGGCGATGAACAGGTAGGCCAGCCCCAGCCGGTCCTGGATGTCGTCCAGGAGGTTGAGGATCCCCGCCTGGATGGACACGTCCAGGGCCGAGACCGGCTCGTCGAGCACCAGGAGGTCCGGTTCGAGAACGAGCGCACGGGCGATCCCGATTCGCTGGCGCTGCCCGCCCGAGAACTCGTGGGGGTAGCGGTTGAGGTGCTCCGGGCTCAACCCGACCAACCCCATCACCTCGTCGACCCTGGCGGCGCCGCCGTTGCGCCACGCCCCGTGCACCCGCAGAGGCTCGGCCAGGATGGCGCGCACGGTCATGCGCGGGTTGAGCGAGCCGTACGGGTCCTGGTAGACGATCTGCATCCGCCGCCGCAGGGACCTGATCCGCCCGGCGGGGGCCCCGACGATCTCCTCGCCGTCGAAGCGCACCGTGCCCGCCGTCGGAGCGAGCAGCCGGAGGACCAGGCGACCCGTCGTCGTCTTGCCGCACCCCGACTCCCCGACCAGGGCGAGGGTCTCGCCTCGGCAGAGGTCGAAGCTGACGCCGGACACGGCATGGATGTGCGACCGCACCCGCCTGAGCACGCTGGTGCGGACGGGGAAGTCCTGCACGAGTCCCTCGACCTCGAGGATCGGGCGCCCGGCCTCCGGCCGGCACTCCCTGTCGGCGGCGATCCGAACGCCCTCGCCGGCACCCGGCGCGCGACCGATGAGCCGGCGGTGCAGATGGCACGCCGTCAGGTGCTCGCCGCCGGGACCGTCGCCGGCCGGCGAGACCGGCTCGAGGGCCGGCCGCTCGACGGCGCACGGGTCCGGCAGCTCGGCGTGGTCGCACCGGGGATGGAAGGGGCAGCCGGCCGGGACGTGGATGAGCGACGGCGGCTGCCCGACGATCCGGTGGAGCCGCCGGGCCTCGGTGGCGCCGTCCAGCCGGGGCAGCGAAGCGAGGAGCCCCATGGTGTAGGGGTGCCGCGGCCGGGAGAAGATGTCGTCGACTGCTCCGGTCTCCGCCGGCCGTCCGGCGTACATCACCAGGATCCGGTCGGCCATACCGGCCACCACGCCCAGGTCGTGGGTGATCAGCACGATCGCCGAGCTGGTTCGCTGCTTGATCCGCTCCAGCACCTCGAGGACCTGGGCCTGGACGGTCACGTCGAGCGCGGTGGTGGGCTCGTCGGCGATGAGCACGTCGGGCTCGTTGGCGATCGCCATGGCGATCATGACCCGTTGCCGCATCCCTCCCGAGAACTCGTGCGGATACTGGTCGACCCGCGCCGAGGGATTCGGGATGCCGACCAGGTCGAGCAGTTCGACGGCCCGGTTCCGCCGGGCCGAGTTGGTCAGCCCCGAGTGGTGGGCGGTGACGGCCTCGGCCACCTGGTTGCCGATCGTGAAGACGGGGTTCAGGGCGGCCAGCGCGTCCTGGGAGACGATGGCCAGCCGGCTGCCGCGAAGCTGCCGGCGCTCCTTCTCCGGCAGCCGGGTCAGGTCCCGGCCGCGGAAGACCACCGCTCCGTCGACGAGGGCGCTGTCGGGCAGCAGCGCCATCACGGCCAGGGCGGTCACGCTCTTGCCGGACCCCGATTCGCCGACGATCCCGAGCACCTCGTCGGGGTGGACGTCGAAGCTCAGGCCGTCGACGGCCCGGACGACGCCGTCCTGGGTGTCGAAGGAGACGCGCAGGTCGCGCACCGACAGGATCGGCGCGCCCGTGACCGAGTGCCCGGCCTCCGGGCGGGGGGCAGCCGGCCCCGCAATGACGGGCGCAGCGGGCGGGCGCGGCCCGGGTCCGGTCGCCGCCCCGGAACGGGCCTGCGGAGCCGACGGGCGGGAGGCGAGCAGCCCTCGGCGCCGGCCGCCGCGGAGCGTGCGGCGGGTGTGGGGATCGAGCGCGTCGCGCAGGCCGTCGCCGACCAGGTTGAACCCGAGGACGAGCAGGAAGATGGCGAGGCCCGGGAAGAGCATCATCTGCGGCGCCTGGCTCAGGTAGGTGCGACCCTCCGAGAGCATGGCGCCCCACTCCGCCGTGGGTGGGCTCACGCCCAGTCCCAGGAAGGACAGCCCCGAGACCTCGAGCAGGATGATCCCCATGTCGAGGGTCACGAGGACGACGATCGGAGCGACGATGTTCGGCAGCACATGGCGAGCCATGACCCGCAGCGACGATGCACCGGACGCCTTGGCCGCGTCGACGTACTCCTGCTGCCGCTCGACCAGCACGGCGCTGCGAACGATGCGTGCGTAGAGGGCCCATTCCACCGCCACCAGGACCAGCGTGAGGTTGCGGAGGCCCGGCCCCAGCAGGCCGAGCATCGCCATGGCCAGCAGGAAGGGGGGGAACGCGAGCAGCAGGTCGATGGCCCGCCCGACGACGCCGTCGACGACCCCGCCCCGGTACCCGGCCACCAACCCGACGGCCGTCCCGATGATGCCCACGAGCACCCCGGCCACCAGGCACGTGCCGATGGAGATGCGGCCGCCGAAGAGCAGCCGGGACAGCACGTCGCGGCCGAGGTTGTCCGTCCCGAGGGGGAACTTGGCCGAGGGGGACGAGAACTTGCGCAGCACGTCCACCTCGTCCGGGTCGTGCGGGGCGATCACCGGTGCCAGCAGCGCCCCCACCGTGAGGAGACCGACGATGGCCATCCCGAGGACGGCCGTGCCGTCCCGCAACAGCGAGCGCACGGCGGCCCGGCGGGTGGCCATCAGCCGCGGAAGGTCGGGGTCGACGGCGGATGGCGTCGTTGCGAGGGTCGTCAAGCGCTGCTGCCGGCGACGATGCGCGGGTCGATGAGGGCGTAGCTGACGTCGACGACGAGGTTGAGGACGGCGAACAGCACGCCGGAGTAGAGGACGAAGGCCTCGACGGTCGGGTAGTCGCGTTGCTGTATCGCCCCGACCAGGAGGCTGCCCACTCCGGGCCAGACGAAGATCGTCTCGATCACGGTGGCGCCGGCGAGGAGGATCCCGAAGTTGACGCCGAAGGACGTGACCACGGGCACCAGGGCGTTGCGCAGCGCGTGCTTGGCCACCACCCGCCGCTCATGCAGTCCCTTGGCGCGGGCGGTCAGGACGTACCTGCTGCCGAGGGCCTCGAGCATGGCGGAGCGGGTGAAGCGGGCGAGGATGGCGGCGGGGGCCATGGCCAGCGTCACGACGGGCAGGACGATGTGATCGAGGCCGCCCCGGCCCGCCACCGGCAGCAGGTGGAGCCGGACGGAGAACAGGATGATCAGGAGCAGCGCCAGCCAGAAGCTGGGCATGCACGCTCCCGCCAACGACAGCACTCGCATCACCTGGTCGACCGGCCGGTTGCGGCGCATGGCAGCAAGGACGCCGGCCGGGACGGCGATGAGCACGGCCAGGAGCATGGCGGGCACGGCCAGCTGGAGGGTGTGCGGGACCCGGCGGAACAGCTCCTGGCGGACCGGCGCCTGGGTCGAGTACGAGCGACCGAGATCGCCCCGCAGAGCTCCGCCCGCCCAGTTGAGGTAGCGCTCCACACCGGGCCGGTCGAGCCCCAGCTCGTGGCGCACGGCGACCACCTCGGCGTGGTTTGCCGGGCGGCCGTGGCGGCGGGACGCCACGGCGAACGCGGGGTCGCCGGGCGTGAGGTTCGACAGGACGAACGTCAGCAGGGAGATCCCGATCACCGTGGGGATGACCAGGAGGAGCCTCCGTACGACGAAGGCGAACATGGGCGAGGGTCGTCCCGCTCCGTACGGTCGGAGCTAGGAACTGACGGACGAGCTCACGACGCGACGCTCACGTTGTCCCAACGGACGTGGAGGAAGGCCGGATGGGGCACGAAGCCGTCGATGCCCTTGCGCAGCCCGTAGATCCGGAAGACGCCGGCCAGCGGTATGGCCGCCACGTCGACGTCGATGAACTCGTGCATGGCGTCGGCCACGATCTTGCGGACCGTGTCGGCGTTGGCCTCGGTGAGGGCGGGGGCGAGCGTCTGGTCGAACTTCCCTCCCGGGCCGAACAGCTTCTGGTAGCTGAACGGGTCACCGGAACCGGGGCCGGTGTAGAAGAGAAGGATGGGCAGGAAGCCGGGGTTGGCGTCGTTCTGGTTGCCCTGCTCGAGGAAGAGGTCGCCGTCGCCGGCGTCCATGACTGCGCCGTAGGAGTCGGCGTCGGGCCGCTCGGTGATGGCCAGGTCGATGCCGATCTCCTTCAGCTGCGACTGCACGAAGGTTGGGATCGGGCGGAGGATCTCGGCCGCCGGGAACCCGGAGACGAGGACCAGGTGCAGCTTCTTGCCGCCCTTCGAACGAATCCCGTCGCTTCCGGCCACCCACCCGGCGGCGTCCAGCATCGACTTGGCCTTGGCCTGGTCGAAGCTGAAGCCGGTGACGGTGGACGTGTACGGCTGCAACGAGCCGGGGGCCACGATGGTCTGGTCGGTGGTGGCCAGTCCGTCGAGCACGTTGTCGACCAGCTTCTTGCGGTCGATCCCGAGGGCGACGGCCTGGCGCACCGCGACGTCGGAGAGGATGTCGAAACCCGGCTTCCCGTGCTGGTTGACGAGCAGGGCGTCGTAGGCTCCGACACTGCTCTTGGCGATGGTGAAGCCCTTGGACTTGAGGCCCTCGACGTCGTCGCGTGGCACCTCGTAGGCGGCGTCGATCTCACCCGACTCGAGGGCCAGGCGCCGAGTGCTGGAATCCGGATAGAAGCGGAACGTGATCTTGGCGACCTTGGCCTTGGGCCCCCAGTACTCGGGGTTTCGCTCGACGACGATCCGTTCCTTGGGCTCGTACTCGACGAAGCGGAACGGGCCTGTCCCGACCGGCTTCTTGCCGATGTCGGACCCGGGGGCGATGACGCCGTACTCCGGGTGGACCATCTGCTCCGGGACCCGGAGGTTGGCCACGGTGGGCGTGAAGTCGACGGTCGAGGGGTCCACGACGACGGCCGAGTCGGGGCCCGCCTTCAGCGAGCTGCCACCCTCCATCTTGGCCAGCCGGTCGAACAGGCCGGCCTTCACAGCCGCCGCGTCCAGAGGCGTGCCGTCGTGGAACTTCACGCCCTGGCGGAGCTTGAAGCGCCAGGTGTTGGGCGCGACGAACGTCCAGCTCTCGGCCAGCGCCGGCTTCACGTCGTAACCGGGGCTCATGGTGGCGAGGGTCTCGATCACGTTGGCGTTGAGCGGGTACTCGCCCAGGTTGGCCTCGGGGCCCTCCAGCACGTACTGGTCCTCGGTGAAGCCGACGGTCAGCTCGGCGCTCGCGTTGGCCGCCCCTGCCGCAGTCGTCGTCGTACCGGTGCTCGTCGTCGTGTCGTCGTCGCTGCACGCGGCGGCGACGAGCGACAGCGTGAGCGCCAGGGCGACGCTGGCGGCGCGGGCGCGGTGGGGAAGATGAACACGTCGCATGCTCGGCCTTTCCTTCAGGGGGTGGGAACGCCGGCGAACGCCGGGCGGTACACGGATTCGGGCGGCACCGGCGCGAGGCCTTGGGCGGCCGATACGAACTCGACGGTGGCGGCCCAGCGGTCGGCGTCCATGGAGCCCGTCGGCACGTCGGTGAAGATGTTCGGCTCGACCAGCGCCCAGCCCTCGAGGGCGGCGGACCGGTCGACGTCGGGGTAGCGCCGCTGGAGGGCATCCATCCCCTCCTCGGGGTGGAGGCGCTGGCGTTCGAGGGCGGCGACGACCGCCTTGCACATCTCGGCCACCTCGTCGTCGCTGAGCCGGTCGGCCGCCACCAGGCCGCTGGAGTACACCTCGATCCCGAGCGGGACGGCCCGTGCCGCCACACCAGCCATCCGTCGGAGCCTCGGGAGGACGTCGACGTAGTCGGCGACGGCGTCGACCCTTCCTTCGGCCAGCGCGTCCCAGGCGTCGAGGTAGTCCATGGGCACCAGCTGGGAGCGTCCGATCCCCAGGTGGTCGAGCGACGTCTGGTAGTCCGCCACCAGGTGGCTGTCCAGCGGTCCCCCCAACCGGCACCCGGCCAGGTCGGCCGGTGTGGCGATCGGGGAGCCGTCGGCGACGAGTGCCGCCATCGGGCTGCGCTGGACGACGACGGCGGCGAAGCGGGCGGGGATGTCGCCACCCCGGGCCCGAGCGGTCAGGTAGTGGGTGACGCTGGTGAGGCAGAAGTCGGCGCCACCGGCGCCGACCCGCTCGATGTTGTCAGGGCCGCCGCCCGGCGGATCCAGCAACTCGACGTCGAGGCCGATCTCGGCGAACAGGCCGTTGGCGGCGGCTGACAGGTAGGGGAGGTGATAGCCGGGGAGGCAGGTCGTGCAGTAGAAGGACAGGCGGACACTGTGGCGCTGGCCGGTTCCCATGAACGCTCCCTTTCCGACGCGAGCCCCCGCTCGCCTTCGCAACACCCCTTGATCACGTCAATGTGGGCCGTAATACTTGCCGGTGCTCCATGGCCCGTCAAGTGATGGTCGGCCCACCGGTCAGCGAGCGGAAGGGCTGACCGACAGGGTCCGCACCGCCCATCGGGCGATGACGTCGAGCGCGCGGCGTGACATCGGACGGCGGAGCGCCTGCATGGTGAGGCGCTCGGCGGCGCGTCGGGCGGGATCGGCGGCGACGGGGCAGAAGTAGTGCTCCAGCCCGGGCAGCACGACGAGCTCCACGTCGTCGTTGCCCGCCCGTCGCAGCGCCGTGTAGCCCACCAGGGCGTCCTCGACCCGCACGTTGAGGTCGTCGCCGCCGTGCAGTACCAGGGCCGGGCAGGTCACGTGGCGGAACTCGTCGGCGTAGGAGGTCGACAGGTCCTGGCGCAGGCGGGCCGTGCGCACGGTGACGGACAGGCCGTGGCCTTCGAGGTGGGCGACGTCGTCTCCGCCGCGAGCCGCGTCGAGCAGCCGGTCGATGCCGACCTGCCCCAGTCGCACCGCCGGCCAGCGTTCGGCGACCGCCGTCTGTTCGCCCGGCGTGAGTTCCGCCCAGTGCTGCGTCGCCAGGTCGAGGTTCCAGCGGATCAGCTCCTCGATCGGCGATGCCAGGGCGCCCAGCAACGCAGCGGCCGCAACCCCGGGGACGTCCCGGCACATCTGGCATGCGGTCAGGGCCCCGGCGCTGTGGCCGGCGACCCCGGTCCGGTCCGGGTCGACGTCGGGCCGGCCGTGCAGCCACCGCATGCAGGCCTCGGCGTCGGCCAGATCGGTGAGGTAGTCCGACTCGGCCGGGTCGCCGCCGGAGGAGCCGAACCCCCGCCGATCCCAGCGCAGCGACGCGATGCCGCTGCCGGCCAGGTGGTGGGCGATCCGGCGGAGGGTGCCCGGTGCAGGGGCGGCGTCGGGCCGCTCGTCGCCGGGAAGGACCAGGTCGCCGTCCCGGGTGTCGGCACCGGTCCCGCCGAGCAGGAGGACGGCGGGAACCGGTCCCGACGAGGCCGGCGTGGGCAGGCACAGCACACCGGCGAGGTCGAACTGCGCCGCGATGGTCACCTCGTGATCGCGCATGTCCACCCGCCGTCCCTTGGGCCACCGCTGACTCGCGCCGGCGCCCCACCGAGCAAGGGTCGCCCGGCCGGCCTCGAGGAAGGGGACGCCGAGGCCGCTCGCGCCGGCCCTCGGATCCGGCCCCGGCGCCGGGAAGCGCCGATCGTCAGCCGGGCCCGGCGCCGAGCTGGCTCAGCATCGTCGCCTGGTCGAAGACGACGTTGTGCTCGACGATCATGCGGTTGTCGATTCGGAAGTAGTCGGCGAAAGGCGGCTCGAGGATGTTGCCGGACGCCGGAATGGTCCCCTGCGGCGTGACCATGTCGCCGGTGTGGGTTCCCCGAACATGCCGCCGACGAAGATCTCGTTGCCGCTCTCGACCGTCCGGGTGATCTCCATGCGACCGTCGGGGAGGGACGCCTTGAACGCCATGCCGACACCCATGTGGGCGTCGTTGTCCAGCTGGGCGCCAGGCATCACCGTGATGCAGTCGTCGGCGTAACAGGCCCTGGCACCCTCCCAGTCGCCTTTGCCGAAGCAGTCGTAGAACCGGTGGACCAAGTCCCGCGCCTCGCCCATGTGTCCCTCCTCCTGACGTTCGCCAGACGTCCTATCACGAAGCCTCCCCTCGACGGTCCCCGCCACCGTCTCGGGCCCGTCCTCGGCCGGTTGCCGCTCGGTACAGGACTACTCGCAATGGGGGCGGGGAACATGAGGGAGGATCCGGCACCCGCCTCGACCGTGTCGGCGACCCACGCCGGCTCCCTCCCATCGGGGTACGCGGGACGGGGGAGCCCATCCCGCTGCGGGGTGGCGGCCTCCGAGATGCACCCAGACCGAGAGGAAGCGACGTATGCGAGGGGCAATCCTGCACGGACCGGGCGATGTCCGCCTCGAGCAGCGCGAGGATCCGCAGATCGTCGAACCGACGGACGCCATCCTCCGGCTCTCCGCCACGTGCATCTGCGGGTCGGACCTGTGGCCCTACCGGGGCATCGAAGCGGTCGACGCGCCGGCGCCGATGGGTCACGAATACGTGGGCATGGTGGAGGAGGTCGGCAGCGCCGTGCGCACCGTCGCACCCGGCCAGTTCGTGGTCGGCTCGTTCTTCGCGTCGGACAACACCTGTGAGATCTGCCGGGCCGGGTACCAGACGGCCTGCGTCCACCGCCAACCCGCTGCCGACGGCACCCAGGCCGAGTACGCGCGCATCGCGCTTGCCGACGGGACGCTCGTCGCCACCCCGGAGGTTCCGTCCGCCGACCTCATCCCGAGCTTCCTCGCCGCCTCCGACGTCCTCGGAACGGGGTGGTTCGGCGCCGTCGCCGCCGAGGTGGAGCCAGGCAAGACCGTGGCGATCGTGGGCGACGGAGCGGTCGGCCTGCTGGCGGTGCTCGCAGCCAGGCACTTCGGCGCCGAGCGGATCATCGTCATGAGCCGGCACGAGCCCCGCCAGAACCTCGCATTGGACTTCGGCGCCACCGACATCGTCGAGGAGCGCGGCGACGAGGGCGTGGCTGCGGTGAAGGACCTCACCGACGGTCTCGGCGCGCACTCCGTCATCGAGGCGGTCGGCACGCGCGAGTCGATGCTGCAGGCCATCGGTGCCACCCGCGCCGGAGGCCATGTGGGTTACGTCGGGGTCACCCACGGCGACCTGCCCGGCAGCCGGCTGTTCTTCAGCCATGTGCACCTTCACGGCGGTCCGGCACCGGTGCGGCGGTTCCTCCCCGAGCTCATCGACCTCATCTCGACGGGCACCATCGACCCGGGGAGGGTCTTCGACCTCACCCTCCCGCTCGACGAGGTGGCCGAGGGCTACCGAGCCATGGACGAGCGGCGCGCCATCAAGACGCTGCTCGTCCTGTGATCGGAGCCGATCCGGCCCGCTCGATCGCCTCCCAGAAGGTCTGCGCCCACCACCGGTAGCCCCGGTCGTTGGGCTCTCGCGCGGCGACCCGGCGCACGAGCGCAGGTCGATGAGTCGTGGAACGATCGGGCCTGGCGATGGCCCCGCCGTCGGAAGGAGAAACCGGTGCGCAATCCAGCCCTGGAGCCCCTCGGCGTGCTGGTCGGTGAATGGGCGCTCACGGTCACCGACGCCTGGTTCCTGGAGTCCCGTGACGTGCGCCAGCGGGGCCGAGCGACGGTCCGCTGGCTGGGCGACTCCTTCCTCGAACTGGACGCCGAGTTGGAGGGCGAGCAGGTGTGGCACTTCGTGTTCGGCCGCAGCGACGCCAACGAGCAGCTGGTCGCGCTGTACCACGACCCGCGGCCCACCTCACGGCTGTTCCAGATGACCTTGGCGGGGAGCGACTGGACCCTGCATCGTGAGGATCCCGACTTCCACCAGCGCTTCGTGGCCAGCATGGGCGACGATCGCATCGAGGGGCGGTGGGAGGCCTCCGAGGACCACGGCGCCACCTGGCGCAAGGACTTCGATCTGATCTTCGAGCGGACGGCCACGACGGCGGACGGTCCCCGCACACCGACACGACCCGGCGAAGGAGCCTCCGACTCCGCCTCCCCGGCGGCGGCGGTGCTCGGCTCCGCCGGTGCCGATGGTCCGGGGCGGCGCGCCGACACCGCGTCGAGGGTGATCGCGGTGCCGCCCGAGCGGGTGTTCGCCGCACTCGTCGATCGCGAGGCACTTGCGGCGTGGCTGCCTCCCGAGGGGATGACGGCGACGTTCGAGCACTTCGAACCGCGTCCCGGAGGGTCCTACCGTCTGACGCTGACCTACGTCGACGACTCTGGTGCGCGGGGGAAGGCGACGGCGGATTCCGACATCGTCGAAGCCCGATACCTCGAGATCGAGCCTGGCGCACGCGTCGTCCAGGCCGTGGACTTCCTCACCGACGACCCCGCCTTCGCCGGCACGATGACCATGACATGGCGGGTCACTGCCGTCGACGAGGGCACGCGCGTCGACATCGTCGCCGAGGACGTTCCCGACGGGATCTCGGCCGAGGACCACGCCGCGGGGCTGGCCTCGACCCTGGCCAATCTGGCCGGCTACGTCGAGCGGTAGGCCATCAGGCGATCGGCTCCGGGCACGGTGGGCGCACCGGTGGCCGTTCCGCTGGTTCGCCTCACCCCTTGGTCGGCAGGCTGCGCGCGTACCCAACTCCGATCTCGACCCATTTCCCAAGCTGGCGCTTCGTTCGGACGTCGTCCGCGTCCACTCGCAACCACCCGCTCATCGACCGCCCCCGCATCTCCATCGGGCGAGCCGTCGTCGTGGCGATGAGGGTCTCGCCCTCGGTGGGATCCACCCGCACCATCAGCCCGCCCTGGCCGCTGGCGGCGACGGCCATGTTGCCGCCGATCAGGAAGGCGAGGCCGCCGAACATCTTCTGCTCGGCGACGCCCCGTTCTGAGCCGATGAGCTCGCGAATCCGGTGCGCCAGGTCCTCGTCGTACGCCATGGCGTCATCGTAGGGAGCCATTGTTCAGGGCGCCGGCAGAGAACGGCCGCTTCTCTTCCCGCATGACGACACCCCGTGTCGTGTTGCGGGAAAAGAAGGACGCACCGCCGGGCGGGCCGGCGCCCGGCGGCCCCGCCCCACCACCCCCCGGGCGCCGGTCAGACGCCGGCGTAGGCGAAGCTCGGGACCTTGTCGGTGGCCAGGTTCCTGCGCAGGTAGAAGAACCACGTGACCCCTGCGAACACCACGTAGGAGCCGAGGAACACCCACAGGGCGGGCAGCGACCAGTCCGCATGGGCGGCGGCCACCGCCACCTTGTCGGCGGGGGTCGTCGCCGCCTTGACCAGCGCCGACACCTCGAGGCTCGCCTGGCGGAGCACCACCTGGATGAGGAACCCGCCGAACGCCCCGATGGCGCCGGCGATGCCGATGACGGCGGCGGCGCGCCGCTTGAACTCCACGGCGTTGGCATCGGCGTCGACGGCCCGCACCTCCGCCTCCTTGCGCCCCAGCTCGGCGAAGATCGACGGGATCATCTTGTAGGTCGAGCCGTTGCCCATGCCGGCCAGCAGGAAGATCACCATGTACGAGGCGAAGAAGAGCGGGAAGCTCCGGTCCTTGACGCCGCCGATGGCCGTCGCCGTGGCCACCGCCATCCCGAGGAACACCGCCAGCGTGACCCGGGCGCCGCCCATCTTGTCGGCCATCCAGCCGCCCAGCGGCCGCGAGACCGAGCCGATGAGGGCGCCCATGAATCCCAGCCCCGCCAGGTACGTCGCGATGAACGGGTGGCCGCCGAGGAACTCCGGGAAGGTGGTCTTGATCACCAGTGGCAGGGCGAACGAGAAGCCGATGAACGAGCCGAAGGTGCCGATGTACAGGAAGGACATGACCCAGGTCTGGCCCGTCCCCAGGGCCTTCACGTACGACCGCTTGTCGGCCCTGGCCTGGGTCAGGCTGTCCATGTACCGCCAGGCCAGCAGGGACGCCAGCGCGATGAACGGGAGCCATATGAGGCCCGCGTAGGCCATGTGGATGTCGTGCTTGGGAAGCTTCACGGCCGCCGCGGGGACGCCCACGATGATGATCAGCGGGACCAGCAGCTGGGCCACGGCCACGCCCAGGTTCCCGCCGGCGGCGTTGAGCCCGAGAGCGAAGCCCTTCTTCCGCTCCGGGTAGAAGAACGAGATGTTGAACATCGACGACGAGAAGTTCCCGCCTCCGAAGCCGGCGGTGGCCGCGCACAACAGGAGGACCCACATCTGGGTGCCGTGGGCCTGGTCCGCCAGCCAGCCGCTCGGGACCACGACGGCGAGGAGGATCGTCGGGATGAGCAGCAGGCCGGCGCTGCACGCGGTCCACGCCCGGCCTCCGAACCGGGGCACTGCGAACGTATAGGGAATGCGCAGGAACGAGCCGACCAGGTTCGGGACGGCCGTCAGCAGGAACAGCTCGGACACCGACAAGGTGATGCCGATGTTGCCCAGGTTGATCACGACGATGGTCCAGAGCACCCAGATGCTGAAGCCGAGGTGCTCGGCGAAGATCGAGATGGCGAGGTTCTTCCTCGCGATCCGCTTGCCGGTGCGCTCCCAGAAGACGTCGTCCTCGGGCTCCCAGCGCTCGATCCAGCGACCGCGGCGCCCCGGCCCGCCCTCCTGCTCGCCGGCCTCCTCCGACCGCTCGGACGACCTCGCTGCGTCGACCATCGTGCTCATGGCACCACCCTTCACGTTGGCTCCCCGGCGGACGTCGACACGATCACCGGCGCCTGGCCGAGACGTTACGAACGAGGGGTGTCGCCGCCCTTTCGAGCGCGTATCGACGTCGTGAACGTCCGCGCACCATCGTGAGGCACCGGGTGTGAGGTGCAGCTCACCTGTCGTTCAGACGGCTGCCACGCACCGTTCACACCGCAGCCGATTGCGAATGGTGGCGCTCAGGAGGTGCAGTACGCGCTCTCCGCGAACAGGCCGGTGAACGCCTGGAAGCCGGTGCAGCGGGCCGTGTACCCGCGCACGTTCGGGGTCTCGATCAGCCACATGCACTGCGGCAGGTGGGCGGCCCGGGCCGTCGGGCCCCAGAGCGGTACCGCCAGCGTGGCACCGAGCAGCACGATGACCAGGCCATGGCGGCGCCGCCGGCGTGCGCGACCAATCGCGTCAGCAGGTCCGTCCCCCATGTGCCTTCCCCCTTACGGGCCCAGGACTTGGCGTCGCGGCCCGCGTCTGAATACTTCGCGGATGCCGCGCCGTTCTGCAAGCATTTTTCGCTCCTCGACGAGGCCCGCGGTTTGCACGACTATGGAGCAACCGAACGCCCTGCGAGCAGTGCGACGACTTCAGGAGGGAAACCCGATGGATGCTCCCTACCAGGCCGCCCCCGACGTCCACGTGTTGCCGACGCACGTGCCCATCCCCGGGGTCGGTGTCCTCCCCATCAACGCCTACGTGCTGCTCGCCGAGGAGCCGGTCCTCATCGACGCCGGCCTCGGGCTCGAGGGGGACCAGTTCGTCGATGCCTTGGCGTCGATCGTGGACCCCGAGGCGCTGCGGTGGGTGTGGCTGACCCACGACGACGCCGACCACACGGGGAGCATCCGGCGGGTGCTGGACATGGCCCCGAGCGCCCGTCTGATCACCAACGCGTTCAGCGCCTTCCGCATGTCGACGTGGTGGCCGGTGCCGTTCGACCGTGTGCATGCCATCCGGGCGGGGGACCGACTTCCGGTCGGCGACCGCACGCTGAAAGCGGTTGCACCGCCGCTGTTCGACAACCCCCTGTCGGTCGGGATCCTGGACGAGTCGGCCGGCACGCTCTTCACCGTCGACTCGTTCGGCGCCCTCCTCCCGGAGGCGACCCAGGACGCCGCCGAGGTTCCCCACGACGCCCTGGCCGAGGGGATGCGGGCGTGGGCCACGTCGGACTCGCCGTGGGCCCACCTGCTCGACCGCGGGCGCTTCACCGAGGTGCTCGAAGGCGTGCGGCGCCTGGAGCCGACGCAGATCCTCTCCTCGCACCTGCCGGCGGCGAACGGGACGTCGCTCGAGCGCTTCCTCGAGGTGTTGGAGTCCGTCCCCGACGCGGAGCCGGCCCGTTTTCCCAGCCACGAGGAGTTCGGGTTCATGCTCGCAGCCATGATGGCCCCGGCCGGCGACGTTCAGCCGGAGGCCGTGGAGTAGGTCATCGCGGCGGACTCCGGCCCCGTTCCGTCGGAGCGGTGGGCCGCTCAGGCCTGGCGCAGACGTCCCCGCAGGGCGCCGAAGCACAGTGACATGCTCACCACGGCGACGAGCGCGACGGCGAGCACGGCCCGGGCCAGGTCGGCCCACTCCCAGCCCTGCATGGTGACCGACCGCAGCCCCTCGAGCAGGTACGTCACCGGGTTCCAGGCCGCTACCCGGTCGAGCCACCCGTTGAGTTGGGCCCGCGGCACATACGAGGACGTGAGGAACAGGAACGGGAAGAACAGCAGGAAGCTGGTGTTCACCGCGGCCGGGTTGCCGGTCTTCAAGGCGATGGCGTAGCCGAACCCGGCGAAGGCCAGGCTCCACAGGGCGGCCAGCAGCATGAAGGCGAGGATCCCCAGGGGGCCGGCCTGGAATCGCACGCCGAGGATCAGGCCGATGACGATGACCGGCACGGCCAGCGCGCAGGCCACCGCCACGTCGGCCAGCATGTGGCCGATCAGGATGGCGAGGCGGCGGACGGGCGTGAGCAGCAGCCGGTCGAAGTAGCCGTTCTGCACGTCGAGGACCACCGCCGGCGCCCGGGAGACGCCGGTGACGCCCAACAGGACGGCGGTGGCCATCATGAACGCCTTGAAGTCGAAGCCGGCGATGTTCTGCTCGGTGAGCTTCTGGAGCGTGGCGATGTTGACCACGAAGAAGAACACGGCGATGAACACCGGCGGGATGATGGCCTCGAGCTCGCGGGGCAGGGACCGCAGGGCTCGGCCGGCGATGGCGACGACGTCGCGGACGAAGCCGGCTTCCCGTGGCTGTACTCGCGGGACACCGGCGGACGGCGGTGCGCTGACGTCGGTGGACAGGGTGACGGTGCTCATCGCGTGACCTCCGGAGTGTCGTCGTCGTAGGTGTCGTCGCTGCGGATGTGGCTACCGGTCAACTCGAGGAACACGTCGTCGAGCGTGGGGGTGCGCAGGACCAGGTCCTTCACACGCACTCCGCAGCCGTCGAGGGCCACGGCCACGGGACCGATGGCGGCCGCGCCGTTCTCGGTGGTGACGACCAGCTCGCCGCCCCGGGCGTCGACACCCTCGACCCCCTCGACGCCGGCCACGGCGGCGACGGCGCGGGTGCGGTGGTCATCGTCGTCGGCGCCCAGGCGGGCGATGATGACGTCGTTGCCCACCCGTCGCTTGAGCTCGGCCGGCGTGCCCTCGGCGACCAGCCGGCCGGCGTTGAAGATGCCGACCCGGTGGGCCAGCGCGTCGGCCTCTTCCAGGTACTGGGTGGTGAGGAAGATCGTCATGCCCAGCTCCTCGTTGAGCCGGCGGACCTCGTCCCACACCCGCGACCGGCTCACAGGATCGAGCCCAGTGGTCGGCTCGTCGAGGAACAGGACCTTCGGGTTGTGCACGAGGCCGGCGGCCAGGTCGAGGCGGCGCCGCATGCCGCCCGAATAGGTGCCGATGCGGCGGCCGAGGGCGTCGCCCAGGTCGACGAGGCGGCGCAGCTGCGCCACCCGGTCGTCGATCTCCGGCCGGGTGAGGCCGTAGAGGCGGGCCTGGAGCCGCAGCAGCTCCTCGCCCGTCTGCTTCGGGTCGAGCGCCACGTCCTGGAGGGCGGCGCCGATGCGCAGCCGCACCTGGCCGGGGTGGCTGGCGACGTCGTAACCGGCCACGTAGGCCCGCCCGCCCGTGGGGGCCAGCAGGGTGCACAGCATGCGCACGGTGGTCGTCTTGCCGGCGCCGTTGGGACCGAGGAAGCCGTAGATCTCGCCCTCGCGGATGGAGAGATCGAGGCCGTCGACGGCGGGCACGCCGTCGAAGCTGCGGACCAGTCCCGTGGTGCTGATGGCGGGCGGACGCCCGCTGTCGTGCGCGACCGACGGCGCCGCAACGGGCCGGCGGGCGGTGATGGTGCCGTTCGTCATGTCACTCCCCTCCATGGTGGTGATCGTGTCCTGGAGACGTGTGGCGCCCGGCGAACTCATCGTCCCGCCGGCAGCTGCTGGACCGACCAGCGGTTGCCGTCCGGGTCGCTGAACCACACGAACGAGCCCCACGGAAACTCCTGCACGTCGGTGACCTCGACGCCGCGACCGGCCAGGTGCGAGCGCGCCTCGTGGATGTCGGCGACGACGAGCTGCAGCCCCTGGACAGACCCGGGCACCGCCGTCGTGATCCCCTGGCCGAGGGCGATGGAGCACGCCGATCCCGGGGGCGTCAGCTGCACGAAGCGCACCTCGTCACTGACCCGGCTGTCGACGTCGGCTGCGAAGCCTACCTTCTCGGTGTAGAAGGCCTTGGCCCGATCGACGTCGGACACCGGAACGGCTACCAGCTCGAGCTTCCAGTCCATCGTGGCTCCTTGCGTGTCAGAGGTGGTCTGTGCGGTTGTGGTCGTCATGTGGCCATCTTCCGCGACGAAAGTGGACACCTGGTGACCAGTTCCGATGCTATTTTTCGGGACATGCGAGCGGACCGCCTGGTGGCCACACTCCTGTTCCTCCAAGCCCGGGGCGGGGTCACCGCATCCGAGGTCGCCGACGAGCTGGAGGTGTCGGTGAAGACGGCCCGGCGCGATCTCGAGGCGCTGTCGATCGCCGGCATCCCGGTGTACTCCCAGCCCGGCCGGGGCGGGGGCTGGTCACTGGTCGGCGGCGCCCGCACCGATCTCAGCGGGCTCACGGCGGCGGAGGCGCGCACGCTGTTCCTGGTGGCCGGACCGTCCTCGGCGGTCACGCCCGAGGCGAAGGCCGCCCTCCGCAAGCTGGTGCAGGCGCTGCCCGAGACGTTCCGGGCCGAGGCGGAGAAGGCGGCGGCCGCCGTCGTCCTCGACCCGGCGGCGTGGGGCGGGAAGGCGCCCACGACACCGCCGCACCTCGAGGCCCTCCAGCAGGCCGTGATCCAGTGCGTGCAGGTACGGCTCGGCTACACCGACGCGAAGGGGGCGGTCAGCGAGCGCATCGTCCACCCGCTCGGCCTCGTGTCGAAGGGCACCACGTGGTACCTCCTCGCCGACACCGACGGTGGCAGGCGCACGTTCCGCGTATGGAGGGTGCGGTCCGTCGAGCTGACCGGCGACGCGGCCGCCCGCCCCGCCCACTTCGATCTCCGCGCCGCCTGGGACGAGGTCGTCGCCACCCTCGACGAGCGGCGGTCGCTCCGCCACGTGACCGCCCTCGTCGAACCCGGGATGCTCCGCTGGCTCCGACCCCACTTCGGCACGCGCCTCACCGCCGGCACCATCCGCGGCGACGGACGGGTGGAGGTCGACCTCGGGTTCGCCGAGCAGCACGGCGATCCGGCCCGTGAGCTGGTCGGCTACACCGGCGGCCTCGAGGTGGTGGGACCTCCCGAGGTGCGCCGGCGACTGGCCGAGATCGGCGCCGCGCTCGTCGCCCAATACGCCGTCGCAGGCTGACGCCCCGGTGGCCGGTTGGCGGGGTGCCGGCCACCGGGTCGACGACCAGGATCAGGCGCGGTCGAAGCGGTCGAGGGTCATGACCTTGTCCCACGCCGCCACGAAGTCGCGCACCAGCTTCTCCTGCCCGTCGTCGCAGGCGTAGAGCTCGGCGATGGCCCGCAGCTGCGAGTTGGCGCCGAAGACGAGGTCGACGGCGGTGGCCGTGTACTTCACATCACCGGTCTCGCGGTCCCGGCCGTCGTAGACGTTCTCCGCCGACTCCGACGTCTTCCACTCCGTGCTCATGTCGAGCAGGTTGACGAAGAAGTCGTTGGTCAGCGTCTCGGGCCGGTCGGTGAAGATGCCATGTGCGGACCCTTCGAAGTTGGCGTTGAGGGCACGCATGCCGCCGACGAGCGCCGTCATCTCGGGGGCGGTCAACGTGAGCAGGTTGGCCCGGTCGACCAGCAGCTGCTCGGGCGGCAGCTTCTCGCCGGCGCGCAGGTAGTTGCGGAACCCGTCGGCCGTCGGTTCGAGCACGGCGAACGACTCCACGTCGGTCTGCTCCTGCGAGGCGTCCGTGCGTCCCGGCGTGAACGGCACCGTGACGTCGTGCCCGGCGGCCTTCGCCGCCTGCTCGACGGCCGCACAACCTCCGAGGACGATGAGATCGGCCAACGAGACCCTGGTGCCACCCGACTGCGAGGTGTTGAACTCCTGCTGGATCTCCTCGAGGACCTGCAGCGTCTTGGCCACCTCGCCGGTGTCGTTGACCTCCCACGTCCGTTGCGGCTCCAGCCGGATCCGTGCGCCGTTGGCGCCGCCCCGCATGTCGGTGCCCCGGAAAGAGGCCGCCGCCGCCCACGCCGTGGTGACCAGCTGCGAGACGGACAACCCCGAGCCGAGCAGCTTGGCCTTGAGGGCGGCGATGCCGTCGGCACCGACGAGGTCGTGGTCGACCTCGGGCACCGGGTCCTGCCACAGCTGCGCCTCGGGCACCCACGGGCCGAGGTAGCGCCGGACCGGCCCCATGTCGCGGTGCAGCAGCTTGTACCAGGCCTTGGCGAACGCGGCCGCGAACAGGTCGGGGTTCTCGTGGAACCGCTTCGAGATCGGCCCGTAGGTCGGGTCCAGCTTCAGCGCCAGGTCCGACGTGAGCATCATGGGCGCGTGCCGCTTGGACGGGTCATGGGCATCGGGCACCGTGTCCTGGGCGGCAGGATCCTTCGGCGTCCACTGCTTGGCGCCGGCCGGGCTGGTCGTGAGCTCCCAGTCGTACCGGAACAGGTTGTCGAAGTAGCCGTTGTCCCACTTGGTCGGCTCGTTGGTCCACGCCCCCTCCAGCCCGCTGGTGATGGTGTCGGAGCCCTTGCCGCTGCCGAAGTTGATCTTCCAGCCGAGCCCCTGGTGCTCGACCGGGCAGCCCTCGGGCTCGGGGCCGACGTACTGAGGGTCGACCGCGCCGTGGCACTTGCCGAACGTGTGGCCGCCGGCGATGAGGGCAACCGTCTCCTCGTCGTTCATGGCCATGCGGCGGAACGTCTCCCGGATGTCCCTGGCGGAGGCCAGCGGGTCGGGGTTGCCGTTCGGCCCCTCGGGGTTCACGTAGATCAGGCCCATCTGCACGGCACCGAACGGACCACCGAGCTCCCGGTCCCCGCTGTAGCGCTCGTCGCCCAGCCAGGTGTCCTCCGGCCCCCAGAAGACCTCCTCCGGCTCCCAGACGTCCTCGCGCCCGAAGGCGAAGCCGAACGGGGTGAATCCCATCGACTCCAGTGCGCAGTTGCCGGCGAAGACGAGCAGGTCGGCCCACGAGACCTTGCGGCCGTACTTCTTCTTGACGGGCCACAGCAGCCGGCGGGCCTTGTCGAGGTTGGCGTTGTCGGGCCAGCTGTTGAGCGGGGCGAAGCGCTGCGAGCCGTCGCCGGCACCGCCCCGGCCGTCGGCGATGCGGTAGGTGCCGGCTGCGTGCCACGAGAGGCGGATGAACAACCCGCCGTAGTGGCCGTAGTCGGCCGGCCACCAGTCCTGCGAGGTCGTCATCACCTCGAAGACGTCGCGCTTCAGCGCGTCGATGTCGAGGGTCCCGAACTCGTCGGCGTAGCTGAAGTCCTCGTCCATCGGGTTGGCCCGGGGCGAGTGCTGGTGGAGGACCTGGAGGTCGAGCTGGTTCGGCCACCAGTCCCGGTTGGTCCTGGGCCGGCTGGCCTTCGGTTCCGGGGGGGAGATTGCTGGGTTCTCGCTCTCGCTGTTGCTCTCGGTCACGTGCGTGGGTCTCCTTCTCTCGCGGTTGCCAGGTGGTAGCTCGTTGCACTTGCCGACGCCGCTGCTGCGACACATGCCGGGCACCGGCCCCAGTAGGTGACCTCGGCCTCGTCGATCTCGTAGCCGGCGTCGTCGGCGGCCGTCAGGCACGGCGTGTCGCCGACGGCACAGTCGACGTCGACCATGCGGCTGCAGGTCCGGCAGACGAGGTGGTGGTGGTTGTCCCCGACCCGGTTCTCGTAGCGGGCCGGTGACCCCGCCGGCTGGATGCGCCGCACCACGCGCTTGTCGGTGAGGGCGGCCAGGGCGTCGTACACGGCCTGGCGGGAGACGGCGCCGATCTCGGCCCGCACTGCGCCGTAGACGTCCTCCGTCGTGCGGTGCGATCGCGCGCCCACCGCCCGCAGGACAGCCAGGCGCTGGGCCGTCACCTGCATCCCGTGCCGGCGGAGGAGCGCCTCGTTCTCAGCGGCAGCGGTGGGCTCGCTGGACATGCGGCAGAGCCTAGCGGCGATGTTGGATCAGGTCCAGAAGCAGATCCATCCCAGCTCCTGGACGCACCGTCCAGCGCAACTACCCGAAGGCGGAACTGGTGCACGCACGGTCGCGGGCAGCCCGGAGGCGGGCTGCCCGCGGCGGTGGCCGTCGGCCTTCTACGAGTGCTCGGAGACCTCGAAGATCTCGTCGGCCACAAGGCCGTGCGCTTCCCGGTGGACCCGGATGGCGGAGTCGGCGTCGGGGGCTTCGACGAGGCAGAAGATCTTGCCGGCCTTCTCGTCGACCCAGTACCTCTTGTACTCCACGCCGTACTGGCCCTGCGTGTCCAGGTCGGCCTGGTGTGCGCCGGCGACATCGGACGCCTTGACCTCACCATCCAAGCTGTGCACGTCCATGAACAGCGGCATCTAGCCCTCCTCTCGCGGCCCGCACCGAGCCGACGACCTCTCGTGCGCCCGGCACAGCGCCGAACCGCACCGAGGATACGCCGTCGGGCATCGCCGGCCGCCTCGACAGACGGACGGGCGCGACGCTGCGCCGCCCACCGGGGTGGAGCGGCGCAGCGTCGTTGTCCGCAAAGCCGGTCGGGACCGGTGGACGCCTACAGGTCGTCGTTGATGATGGTCCCCAGCCCCTTGCCGTCCGCGAGGGTTGCTCCGACCGGGTCGGACAGCTTGAGCGTGAAGGTCTCGTCGCCCTCGGCGGTCGTGTCGGAAAGGACGTAGACCAGGATGGTCACCGACGTGACGCCCGGATCGAATTGGACGAACGAATCGAAGTTGAAGAAGTCTTCCCACGACGTGGCGGTGCCATCGAGGACGGCGAGGTTCGCCGTCACGGTCGACGCCGAGGCCTTGCTCAGGCTCACGGTGAACGTCATGAACCCGAAGCCGCCGTTGCCCTCATAGGCCCGCACGTCGCCGATGGCCATGCGGGGTCCGATGACGGCGGAGGGATCGTCGTCGATGATGGTGCCGACGCCCTTGGAATCACCGAGGGTCGCCGCCGTCGGTGCCGACAGCTTCACCTTGAAGGTCTCGTTCGCCTCGTCGGCCTTGTCGCCGTTCACCGGGACCTCGATGTTCAACGCGGTGTTGCCGGGGTTGAACGTCAGCGTGCCCGAGGTGCTCGTGAAGTCCGACCCGGCCGTGGCCGTGCCGTCGATCGTCGTGTAGTCCACGGTCACATCCGTGTGGCCCCAGACTTCAGACATGGTGACCGGGAACACCGCCACGCGGGTGCCCGTGTTCCCCTCGTACACCTTCACGTCGCCGACCGACACCGTCGGATACGGCTCCCAGACGGTGACCTTGACGTGCCCGACGTCGGTGCCCCCGTTGCCGTCGCTGATGGTGTAGTCGAAGCCTCCGTCGCCCCAGAAGTCATTGTCGGGGGTGAAGGTGAACGACCCGTCCGCCGAGGAGGACACGGTCCCGTGCGTCACGTTCGTGGTGCCGGTGACGGTCAAGGGGTCGTTCTCGGGGTCGGTGTCGTTGGCCAGCACGCCGGGTGCTCCCACGGTCAGCACCGTGTTGTTCGGCGTCGTGTAGTACTCGTTGTAGGCCAGGGGCGAGCCCGGTGGCCGCGGCGGGTTGACGCCGCTGCAGTGGGCCGTGTTGCCGGCGACATCGGTGGCGTCGAACGACCAGATGAGCGGGAGCCCGTCGGTCTCCGACTGCGCGTCCCGGACAGCCGTGACAGGCAGCGGACGGGTCTGGCCGGGCGTGAAGTGCAGGTAGGCCTGGGCCGAGCTGGGCACGCCGACCTCCACCGTGCCGTGCTCCACCTGGATGTTGGTGATGGACTGGAGACCTCGAGCGTCGAACGTGCCGACCAGCTCGGTGTAGGGCTCCTTCGGCTGGGGGTCGGACGGGCCGACCGGGGCGACCACGGGGGTTCCGCAGTCCGGGGCGATGGTGTCGCTCGCAGGCGCAGGCGACGGCGTCGTGCCGCAGGTGACCTGGCCCCTGATGACCTCGCCGACGGCGACCGGCCCGAACAGGTACATGTGCACGGCGTTCACGGTCAGCGACCCGTCGGCGTTCGGGATCTGCTCGTTGATCACGACGGTGAAGACGTCGCCGACGTTGGTGATCACCCCGTGGCGGGTGTAGTTCGCCGGCGGGTTGTCGGGAATCGGCTCGATGGCCGAGGGAAGCGGGGCGCCGTCCGCATCGGTGGCGCTGGCGATGAACGAGTTCGAGAACGTGCTCGAGCCGGTGACGGAGCTCTCGGTGGCGGTGCACTCGGCGTGGACCGAGTCACCCCACACGGGTGGAGGTCCGAACCCGCCGGGGTCCTCGCAAGGGGGGGAGTACCCGGTCTCGCATGGCACGGTCGGGTAGGGCGGCGTCTTCAGCGTGATGTCGGCGGAGCTGGTCACCGTGCCGCTCTCAGGAGTGCCCTGGGTACTGGCGTACTGCGGGCCCGACGCCGTGGGCGACGCCACGTTGAGGGGCCAGATGCCGCCGTGGATCACCGCCGGGCCGTACTGCGCCTTGGCGCCGTCGATGTCGCTGGCGGTGATGGCAGTCGCCGATCCACTGGCCGGCAGCGAGACCTGCGGCGAGTACCCCACGTTGGTCGTGGCGACGCCCGACCCGCACCCCTTCAGGGACTGGGGTCCGCCGAAGAGGCCGACGTTGACCGAGTACGAGCAGGCGCTGCCCTTCACGGATGAGACGGTCGCGGCCGCCGGGCTCTGGGTGACGGCGAGCAACGTCGCCGCCAGCATGGCGGACGCGACCAGAGCCGCCGTCAGCCGCGGCCGAGCAGCTCGTACTTGAGTGTGGACCACTGCACTCCCCCTAATCGTAGAATCGGACATACCTGCCCGGGCTCGAACGGCGACCCGGCTGGGGCGTACCTGGAAGGTATCGGCGCAAGCGCGCGAAAACATCGGCCACCATGGCCTATATCGGCGGTGGTTTTGCGGGTTGGACGGTCACCATCAGTGGTGGGACCGCCACCAGCCAGTCGTCAGCCGTATCGCTACAGGAATTCGGTCGAGAAACAACCCCCCGAGTCCTCGACCGTGCAGATAGATGTCCGAAACATCATGCAGGCCGGCACGAAATTCTTCGTATAGGCCACGGTGGCCCATGTTTTTGGGCCGAGCTCTCGTTACGCTCGCTGCACGGGCGGTCGCCGAGCAGTGGCGTCGCTGCAAGGTCGGACGGGCGAGACCGCAGCACACGGAACGAGGGGGAGCAGGACATGGTGACGATTGGGAACGCCGGAGTGCGACGCCGGCTCGTGGTCGGGCTGCTGTCCGCAGGCATGGTGGCCGGAGCCGTCGTCGGCCCGGGGGCGGGCCCCGCGTCAGCCGAGATCTCCGCGGTGAGCGGGAGCGCGTTCGGCTATTCGGCCAACGTCGGGCTCTTCGGCGGCCCAGCCTCGAGGCAGGGTGCCGGCCAGGTGGTCTGCCCGCCAGCCCCCGATCCGCAACCGCAGGGGTGCCTGTCCGAGTCGGCCGCCGCCGCATCGGCCAGTCCCGCCGTGACGCTCCCGCCGGAAGGATCCTCCGATCTGGTGACGGCCGATGACGCAGACGGGGCGAAGGCCCAGTTCGGGCCGGCCGTGATCTTCGGCGGCATCTGGCCCGAGAACGGGGCCAGCGCCCCGCCGTCGGGACCGCTGACGGTCGGCACGGTCGGAACACCCTCGGGGGGATCGGTCACGAGCTCCGCCGAGGTTCGCCTCCTTGACACGCCGCGCGTCGTCCCGTGCGCCTCAGGAGTCTCCGGCCCATGTACCGCTCCCGGCGGCTTCGGCCCAGGGCCGCTGGTCGGCGAGCGCGCCGAGAGCACCTGCACCGCTGACGCCTCCGGTGTCAGCGGCTCCTCTACGTTCACCAACGGCATCCTCGAGCTGAAGTACGACAAGAACTCCCAGCTGCCGGTCGTCACCGAGGCGATCCCGGTCAACCCGCCGCCCAACTACACCCGGAGCGGCACGATCGACCACGTCGGGGACCGTTTCACGATCGTGCTGAACCAGCAGATCGTCGGTCCCGACTCGATCACGGTGAACGCGGCGCACATGTACCTCCTCGGCGACAACGCCCGAGGCGACCTGGTCGTCGGCTCCTCCACGTGCAGCCTGTCATCGACCGTCCCCAACGCATCGCCGGTGGCAGGCGACGACACGTACGGCATCTCGGAGGACGAGTCCCTCACCCTCTCGGCACCCGGGCTGCTGGCCAACGACGCGGATCCCGACGGGGAGATGTTGCGCGCCGGGTTCATCCCGCCGGTCGCCGGTCCGGGACCGGGCTTCACGTTCCCGAGCGACCCACCTCACGGCAGCGTCGCCGTCGATCCCGACGGGTCGTTCGTCTACACCCCCGATGCGAACTTCGTCGGCACCGACGTGTTCGACTATCAGGCGTACGACGCTCGGGGCGCGGCCGACAGCGCGACCGTCACGGTGGCAGTGGCGCCGGTCGCCGACGCTCCGGTTGCCGGAGACGACTTCGAGCAGTCGGTCGAGAACGTCCCCCTCGCCGTGGCTGCCCCCGGCGTGCTCGGCAATGACACCGACGCCGACGGGGACTCCCTCACGGCTGGCGCAGCGAGCGATCCCCCCCACGGCAGCGTCGCATTGAACACCGACGGTTCGTACACCTACACCCCGGACGCCAACTTCAACGGCACCGACACCTTCTCCTACACCGCCACCGATTCCACCGGTCGCAGCGACACCGCCCTGGTGAGCATCGTCATCAACTTCGACGAGGCGTCGATCCTCAAGGACATCGACCCCGGCAAGTCGGGCAGCGAGCCCTCCGGCTTCGTCCACTTCGGGGACTCCGTCTACTTCTTCACGGCGACGTTCTCCGACCCATCGCGGACCGGGCTGTGGAAGACCGACGGATCCAAACCGGGGACGACGCTCGTGAAGCCGCTCCGGGGGTCTGGATCCATCACGGTGATGGGCGGCAGCATGTTCTTCCAGGCGGACGGAGGAACCGGTGACTTCGAGCTCTGGAAGAGCGACGGCACCGCGGCAGGAACAGTGCTCGTCAAGGACATCCATCCCGGCGAATCCGGATCCGACATCCGCAACGTCAAGCTCGTGGCGGACACGCTGTACTTCCAGGCCAACGACGGCAGCTCGGGCGCCGAGCTGTGGAAGAGCGACGGCACGGAGGCAGGAACCGTGCTCGTGAAGGACATCAACCCGGGCGCCGCCAGCAGCAACGCCAACGGCATGCAGGCGGCCGGGAGCACGGTGTACTTCCAGGCCACCACGTCCACCACCGGCACCGAGCTGTGGAAGACCGACGGCACCGAGGCTGGCACCGCCCTCGTGAAGGACATCAACGCCGGTACGGCCACCAGCAACCCGACGCTGCTCCAGGCCATCGGGACAACGGTCTACTTCCAGGCCAGCAATGGCACGGGCGCCGGCTCGAACGGCATCGAGCTGTGGAGGAGCGACGGGACCGGTGCGGGCACCGTTCTCGTCAAGGACATCAGCCCGGGCACAGCGTCGTCCCGCCCCAACTTCCTCAAGGCGATCGGTTCCACGCTGTGGTTCTCGGCCAACGACGGCCTCGACGGAGCCGAGCTGTGGAAGAGTGACGGCACGGAGGAAGGGACCGTCGAGGTCAGGAACCTCAACCCGGGCTTCAATGGCTCGAGCCCCAACCAGTTCACCGTCCTGGGCGATGCCGTGCTCTTCTCGGCCAGCGGCGGAACCGGGTCGGAGCTGTGGAAGACCGACGGCACCGAGGCCGGCACCGTGCAGGTCAAGGAGATCTACCCGGGCACCAACGGTTCGAGCCCCAGCGGCTTCGCGCTGTTCGGGGACGACCTGTACTTCTCGGCCAACGACGGCGTGCACGGGGCCGAGTTGTGGAAGACCGACGGCACCACCGAAGGCACGCTCATGGCAGAGGACCTTTTCCCGGGCGCCTCGGACAAGTGGTCGTCGCCCGGCCAACTGACGCCCGCGCTGGGCACGATGTTCTTCTCCGCTCTCGGCAAAGGCGTTGGCAGGGAGCCTTGGCGGCTCACGCCGCCCCGCGAGCTCTCGGTCGCAGGGGTCTCGGTGAGCGAGGGCGACAGTGGCACACGCAATGCCGTGTTCACCGTCACGTTGCTGGTACCCAAGACATCGACGGTGACGGTCGACTACTCGACCGCAGACGGCACGGCCGTCGCCGGCAGCGACTACACCGCCAAGTCGGGCACGCTGACGTTCACCCCGGGAATCACCACGCTGTCCGTCAAGGTCCCCGTCACGGGCGACACCGCCGACGAGGTCGACGAGTCGTTCACCCTCGTTCTGGCGACGGCCAGCGGCGCTGCCATCGTCTATGGCAACGCGGTGGGAACCATCGTCGACGACGACCCGAAAGCAGCGGGCCGCTACATCGCCATCGGCGATGCGTCCGTCTACGAAGGAGACTCCGGTGTCCGGACTGCCACGTTCACGGTGAGCTTGTCGAAGGCGGCGTCGTCGACCGTGAGCGTCAACTACACCGCAGTGGACGCGACTGCGACATCGCCTGGTGACTATGTGGCCAGCGCCGGCAAGCTGACATTCGCGGCCGGCATCACCACGATGACCGTGAAGGTCACCGTGAACCCCGACAACGCCATCGAGGGCGATGAAGCATTTGCGGTGAACCTCTCAACCGTGACGGGGCCGGCGGTCATTCTCGACGGTTCGGGGGTGGGCACCATTCTCGACGACGACGTCAGCTGAGATGGGGGGACCGACGGCCGGTGATGATGTCGGTGGACACCACCACGAAGCGGTCGTCGCCCCACTCGGTCCACCGGGGGATGTGAAGGCGGCCGAGGGCGGCGAGCTCGTCCGGGTCGTCCGTTTGGCGAGCGGTGCCCGTGACGGTGACGCTCCAGCCCTCGCCCGTGAGCGAGTCGACCCGGTCCGCCTCGAAGGCCACGACGGCGTCGCGAGTGGCCGCCTCCAGGCGGGTGCCCACCCCGGTGCGGAACACGATCGACTGGTCCACCAGCCGGAAGTTGACCGGGGTGATCGCGGGGAGCGCCCCGATCGTGATCCCCACACGGCCGAGGGTGGTTGTGGCAAGGAGGCGGAGGCACTCGGCTCGAGTGAGCACGAGGAGCCCGCTGCGGTCCCGTTCGACCACGACCGCAGCGCCGATGGTGGCGACGCCGTCGTCGGTGGTGGCCAGGGCGGCGGGTGCCGCTTCTGGGACAGCCGTGAGTCTCGGGGTCATGGCCGGGTCAGCCGTGGTGCAGCGGGACGACGAGGACCGGGCACCGGGCTGTGGCGCAGGATGGACGTCGTACGGCTCCCGAGGACGGCCCGAGTGAGCCCGGTGCGGGCATGGGTGGTCACCGCCACCAGGCCACACGGCGTCGTCTCCAGCTCGGTGGCGATCCCCTCGGCAGGACCGATAGGGTCGAACACGACGTGTCCTGACACCTCGATGTCGAGCCCGCGCCAGGTGTGCGCCAGCCCGTCCACGTAGGCACGGGGATCCCCGTTCGGTCCCAGGCCACGATACGGCTCCCGGCGGTCCAGACCGGCCAGAGCGGGCTCGGCCACGGTGACGATGCGGAGCGGCACGCCGAGGGCCGTCGCCCACCGGGCGGCCACCGGGACGATCTGGGCGGACACGGATGAGCCGTCGACGCACGCGAACACGGGGCCGTCGGCGAGGTGGCGTGGCGGCTCGAGGGCGGAGGCCGACGAGCAGCACCGGGTCGACCGCCTCGCCCAGCAGCGCCGTGGTGAAGGACCCGAGGGCGGCCTCGCCCAGCCGGCCCCTCGCGTGTGAGGCCATGCAGATGAGCGGAAGAGGCTGCTGGCGGGCGGCGGCCAGGATGCCGCCGGGCACGTCCCAGTCGACCCACGTGTCGACGGTGGCGGTCCTGCCGGCGGCGAGCTCGGCCACCCGCGCCGCCATGGCGTCCGCTTCGGACTGCTCGATGCCGACGGTGACGACGTGCAGCCCGGCACCGAAGTGCCGTGCGACCTCGGCGGCGGGGCCGAGAGCGGCCTCGGAGGTAGCTGACCTGCTCAGCGGTACCACGACCATCGAGATGGCCAGGCCGAGTGTGATGTCGGAGCGCTGGGTGGTGGGCATGGTGCTCCTCCTTTTCGGATGTCCCCAGCCTGGACGGCAGGGGTGGCGGGGGCGAGGGCCGATGGTCCGCTCCGGAGGGGACGTTCGGCACTGCTCCGCCCGACCGCCGGGGCCCCACACTTGGCGGCGACGACGTTCGCGAAGGGAATACGACCATGACGAATGCGGTGGAGGGACCGTCCCTGGTGGCCATGTCGCACGAGCAGTGCGTGGATTTGCTGAAGGCGCACACGGTGGGGCGAATCGCGGTGGCCGCACCCGGGGCGTCGCCCCTGGTCGTTCCCGTGAACTACCTCGTCGACGGGGAGGTGGTCGTATTCCGGTCGGGAAGGGGCTCCAAGCTCCGCTCGCTGCGGGGCACGCCCGTGAGCTTCCAGATCGATCAGATCGACCCGCTCCAGCACACGGGATGGAGCGTCCTCGTGCGCGGGCGGGCCTACGAGGCGACCCGCTGGGAGACCGATCACCTCCAGCTCGAGCCGTGGGCGCCGGGCGACAAGGGGCATTGGGTGCGCATCGTCCCCGACTCGATCTCCGGGCAAAGGCTGACCCGTGACGACCGGTTCGTCGACCTCGGCGGGTACCTCTGAGCTCAGGATGCGGCCCCTGAGGAGGGACATCCGGAGTCCGGACGCCTACCGTTCGCAAGCGAATCTCCGCCGTGTTGTCCCCGGCGTCTCACACTTGGGGCGAGGTGGCCGATTGGATAGGGGAAGGTTGCCGGGGCCGGAGACGGGCTCCGGAGTCTACGGATCCGGGAGACGCCGATGACAACCGTGGAAGCGATTGATCGGAGCGATTCCGACCGCTTCCGCGTGCCTCTCGAGTCGGCCCCGGACGCCATGGTGGTCGTCGACGACGCGGGCGTCATCGTCGAGGTCAACGCCCAGGTGGAGCGCCTGTTCGGCTACAGCCGCAACGAGCTCGTGGGACAGGCGGTCGAGATGCTCATCCCCGAGCGCTTCCGGGGCGTCCACCCCGGCCACCGGGCCGACTACATGGTCGACCCGCACGCCCGGCCCATGGGCGCCGGGCTGGACATGTACGGCCGCCGGAAGGACGGCGGCGAGTTCCCGGTGGAGGTCTCCCTCAGCACGCTCGAGACCGAGCACGGCGTGTTCGTGTCGAGCGCGATACGGGACATCACCGACCGGCGCCGGTCGGAGCAGATGTTCCGAGGCCTCCTCGAATCCGCCCCGGACGCCATGGTCATCGTCAACGCCGATGGCACGATCGTCCTGGTCAACGCCCAGGTCGAGCGGCTGTTCGGGTACCCCCGTGAGGAGCTGCTCGGGCAGAAGGTCGACATCCTCGTCCCGGACCGGTTCCAGGCCAGCCACCCGGGTCACCGGGCCAAGTACGGCGTCGACCCGCACACCCGGCCGATGGGAGCGGGCCTGGAGCTGTACGGGCGGCGCAAGGACGGCACCGAGTTCCCCGTGGAGATCTCGCTCAGCCCGCTCGAGACCGAGGACGGGATCCTTGTGTCGAGCGCCATCCGGGACATCACGGCCCGCCGGCAGTCCGAGCAGGACGCCTCCCACTTCCGGGCGGTGGTGGAGTCGTCCCACGACGCCATCATCGGCAAGGACCTCGAGGGCATCGTCACCAGCTGGAACTCGGGCGCCGAGCGGCTGTACGGATACTTCTCCGCCGAGATGGTCGGCCGCTCGATATCGACGCTGGTCCCGCCTGGGCACGACGACGAGCTCGCCGACGTCCTCCGGCGGGTGCGGCTCGGAGAGCGGATCGACGACTACGAGACGGTGCGGGCCTGCAAGGAC
This sequence comes from Acidimicrobiales bacterium, assembly GCA_036262515.1. GTDB lineage: Bacteria > Actinomycetota > Acidimicrobiia > Acidimicrobiales > JAHFUS01. The sequence goes on from DATAIT010000028.1 coordinate 52,547, forward strand.
GGCACCCAGGTCGACGTGTCGCTGACCGTGTCGCCGATCCGGGACCGGGACGGCACCGTCATCGGGGCGTCAACCATCGCCCGGGACATCAGCGCCCGGCTGCGGTACCAAGGGCAGCTGCGATTCCTCGCCGAGCACGACCCGCTCACCGGCGCGTGGAACCGGCGCCGGTTCGAGCGCGAGGTCAGCGAGCAGATCGGCCGCGCCCGCCGCTACGGCGAGCACGCCGCCGTCCTCACCATCGATGTCAACCGGTTCAAGCACATCAACGACACCTACGGGCACCGCGTGGGCGACAAGGCGCTCAAGTCCATCGCTGCGACGTTGAAGCGACGGCTGCGGGACACCGACGTCGTGGCCCGCGTCGGCGGCGACGAGTTCGCCGTCCTGCTGCCCTACGCCAACGAGGAGCAGGGTCTGGCCATGGCCGCCGACCTGCGCCGGGTGATCGGCGAGTGCACGGTGGACGCCGGCGACGCCGTCGTCCGCCTCTCGGCCAGCATCGGTGTGGTCCACGTCGACCAGCACACGACCAGCGAGGAGGCCGTTCTCAACGAGGCCGACCGGGCCATGTACCGCGAGAAGGCCAAGCGGGGGTAGGGGCTCGGTCTCGCCTCAGCGCCGCCTGTCGTGGCGAGCCGCGACCCGCCGGTCGGAGCGCACGATCGACACCATGAGGGCCAGACCGCCACCGGCGGCCGCCAGGAAGCACACGATGGCCACGGCCGGATAGCCGAGCAGTTTGGTCGACGTCTCGACGCGCATCAGCATCGCCGCGCCGACGATGAGCGCGGCCAGCACCAACCCCATGGTGAGGCGGTTGGCCAGCTTCTGGAAGCCGCGCATCAGCTCCGCCTCGTCGATGGCCTGCACCTTGAGCTCGAAGGTGCCCTCGGCCATGGCGTCCATGACCTTGTTGACCCGCCCCGGGAGCTGCTCGACGAAATCGCGGGCTTCGAGCAGGGCGGCGAAGGCGCTGGCGGGCGACGTTCGCATCTCGCTCTGCATCACGTCGCTGGCCCGGGACTCGATGGCCTCGATCGGCTCGAACGACGGGTCGAGCGTGCGGGCCACCTGATCGAGGTTGAGCAGGGCCTTGCCGAGCATCGACAGCTCGGGCGGCAGCCGCAGGCCGTTGTCGCCCGAGATGGTCATCAGCTCCATGACCACCGAACCGGCGTCCATCTGATCGAGGGACTGGCCCTGGCTGCGCTCCACCAGCTCGGCGGCCCGCAGGCAGAAGCCGTCGTGGTCGAACCCCTCCAGCGGCCGGCCCATGGCCACGGCCGCCTCGGCCACCCCTCTGCCGTTCCCGTCGCTCAGGGCGAGGAGCAGCTTCACCAACAGCTCGCGCATCGACCTCGGGACGCGGGCCACCATGCCGACGTCGACGAGCGCCAGCCGGCTGTCAGGAGTGAGCAGCACGTTGCCCGGATGGGGGTCGGCATGGAAGAAGCCCTCGACGAGGATCTGGTCCAGGTAGGCGTGGAACAGCTGCTCGGCCAGGATGGAGCCGTCGAGCTCGAGGCGGGCCAGCGGGCCGAGGTCGGTGACCTTGCGCCCGGGGACGTACTGCATGGTGAGGACGGTCTGCGTCGTGTAGTCGGCGATGGGGTCGGGGACGACGAGACGGTCGTAGGGACGCAGGATGCGGCCGAGGGTCGTGAGGTTGGCCGCTTCCCGGCGGTAGTCCAGCTCGCCGCTCAACGACCGCCGGAACTGGCGGAGAAGCTCGGTGAATCCGTAGCGCCGCCCGGCCTCGAAATGCCGGTCGGCGAACTCCGCCAGCTCGGCCAGGCCTTCCATGTCCGCCGCCACCCGCTCCCTGACCCCGGGGCGCTGGACCTTGACCACCACCTCCCGCCCGTCCCGCATCCGGGCTCTGTGGACCTGGCCGAGCGACGCCGACGCCAACGGTTCGGCATCGAAGAAGTCGAAGCCCTTGGAGATGCGGAATCCCAGCTCGCTCTCCACGATGCGCTCGACGTCCGCGAAGCCGAACGGTGCCACCGAGTCCTGCAGCCGGGTCAGTGCCTGGGCGTACGCAGGCGGGATGAGGTCGGCGCGCGTGGACAGCAGCTGACCGAGCTTGATGTAGGTCGGGCCGAGGGCCTCCAGGTCCGCTGCCAGCTCCTCCGCCTTGGGCGGGACGGGCGGTTCGGCAGCTCGCTCGTCGTCCAGCAGCTCGTCGAGGCCGGCCTGGCGGACGAGATCCGACCGTCCGTACTTGACCAGGAGACGGACGACGTCCCGGTACCGGCTGACGCGTTGGGGTCGAAGTGAGAGAGCCACCGCAGGGGCTGTACCCGACCCGTCGGGTGTCAACCGCCGACTTCCAAGCGTGACCGGAGTGTCGGGACTGCGGGGCGCGCGGAGCACGGGCGGGGGCGCCGGCTCGTCGCGGGCGCAACAATCGTCGCATGGCCCGGCTCTTCGACGTCCGCGACGCGGCCGACGAGCGGGTGTCGGACTACGTCGGGCTCACCGACCCCGACCTGCGGCGGCGGCGGGAGCAGGCGGACGGCGGGGACGGCGCCTTCTTCATCGCCGAGGGTGCCGGCGTCATTCGCCAGCTCGTCCGCTCGACGTACCGGATCCGGTCGCTGTTCCTGACGCCGCAGCGCCTCGCTGTCCTGGAGCCTGACCTGGCCGATGTGGACGCGCCGGTGTTCGTGGCGCCGCAGGAGGTGGTGAACGCCGTGTCGGGCTTCCCGCTGCACCGGGGCGCCATCGCGTCGGCCCACCGCGACCCGCTCCCGGAGGCGCTCGCCGTGGCCGAGGACGCCGACCTGGTGGTCGTCACCGAGGGGCTCAACGACCACGAGAACCTGGGCGCGCTGTTCCGCAACGCCGCTGCCTTCGGCGCGGGAGCCGTGCTCCTGGACCCGACCTCGGCCGACCCGCTCTACCGCCGGTCGGTGCGCGTGTCGATGGGGCAGGTGCTGCACGTCCCGTTCGCTCGTGCCGCGCCCTGGCCCGGCGTCGTCGGCGACCTCCGGGCCCGGGGGTTCGAGGTGCTGGCCCTCACACCGGGACCCGACGCCGAGGATCTCCGCCACGTCGAGCCCCGGCCCCGCCAGGCCCTGATCGTCGGGGCAGAGGGTGCCGGCCTGTCCGCTCGCGCCCTGGCCGCCGCCGACCGCCGGGTGCGCATTCCGATGGCGCCGGGTGTCGACTCGCTCAACGTGGCGACCGCCGCCGCCATCGCCCTGCACCACCTGGTCGGGACCGCCCTGCGCCGCCGGTAGCGTTCCCCCACATGGGCGAGGAGGCGCGGGACGAGGACGAGCGGGCCATCCCGGTGATCCTCGTGTCCAACCGCGGCCCGATCGAGTACGGCCGCAGCGACGGGGAGCGCACGACCAAGCGTGGAGGCGGCGGGCTGGTGACCGCCCTGTCGGGGCTGGCCGGGCGGCTGGACGACGTCGTGTGGGTGTGCGGGGCGCTCACCGACGAGGACGTGGTCGTGTCCAAGGAACGGGGCGGCAAGGCGTTCGAGGCCGAGGGTGACGGCGGCGACCCCGATGCGGGCGACGGGCTGAAGGTCCGCATGGTGCAGATCGACGCCGACCAGCAGAACAAGTTCTACAACGTCATCTCCAACCCGCTGCTGTGGTTCATCCAGCACTACCTGTGGGGCATGAGCACGGCGCCGGACGTCACCGACGTGGAGACCGATGCCTTCCACAACGGCTACGTGCCGGTGAACCAGGCGTTCGCCGAGCACGTGATCGAAGAGGTCGAGGCCCGGGGCGGGTACGCCACCGTGATGGTCCAGGACTACCACTTCTATCTCGTTCCCCAGCTCGTGCGGGCCCGGTGCCCGGACGCCTTTCTCCACCATTTCGTGCACACGCCGTGGCCCCAGCCCGACGCGTGGCGGGTCCTCCCGCCGTCGATGCGCGAGGCGCTGTTGTGCGGCGTGCTCGGCAACGACGTGGTCGCCTTCCACACCGAGCGCTATGCCCGGAACTTCCTCCTCGGGTGCCAGGAGCTGCTGGGGCTGAACGTCGACCTCAAGAAGCTCACCGTGGAGACGGAGGGCCGTACCGTACGGGCCCGGTGGTACCCGATCTCGGTCGATGCCGCCGACCTCGAGGCCCTGGCGGCGTCCCCGGGCGTGCTCGAGCACGAGAAGCGCCTGCAGGAACGCCCCCGCCCGAACCTGATCCTGCGGGTCGACCGGGCTGACCTGAGCAAGAACATCGTGCGCGGCTTCCGGGCCTTCGACCTCCTCCTGGACGAGCACCCGGAACTGATCGAGCAGGTCACGTTCCTCGCCCTGATCCAGCCCAGTCGCCAGGACGTCGACGCCTATGTGGAGTACCTGGAGCGGATCAAGCGGGTGGTAGCCGACGTCAATCTCAAGCACGGCAACTCGAACTGGCAGCCCATCGATCTCCGGCTGGAGGACGACATCGACCAGGCTGTCGCCGCCTACAAGCTGTTCGACGTGCTGGTGGTGAACGCCATCTTCGACGGCATGAACCTGGTTGCCAAAGAGGCGGTGCTGGTCAACGAGAACGACGGGGTGCTGGCGCTCTCCGAGAACACGGGAGCCCACGAGGAGCTGGGCCGGTTCGCCATCACGCTGCACCCCTTCGACATCCGCCAGCAGGCCGAAGCCCTGCACCAGGCGCTGGTCATGGATCGGACGGAGCGGCGCGACCGCCTGGCCGCGTGCGCCGACATCATCAGGCAGAACGACATCGGCAAGTGGCTGGGCGAGCAGCTGCGCGACGTGAAGGACCTCCGCCGCCGGCAGCGCTCGGGGTCCTCGACCCGCTGACGGCGGCCGGCGGCCCCGCGGCGCGTGCGGTGCCGCGCGTCGGGTGCGGCGTGGGTGCCGCGCGTGGCCCCGGTGGGTACGAGTTCGGCATGAACATGGCGACGCCCGTCCCCGCAGGTGACGCCGACCAGGGCCCCGGCCTCGTGTCGGTCCCCGGGCCCGTTCCTGCGCCGGCTCCCGCCGACGTGTGCTCGGACGACCGGGGCGTCGGTGCAGCTGCCCTCGCCATGACCCGTACGGTTCTGGCCGTCGTCCGCCAGGCAGGAAGCGTCTCGGTGTCGACCCTGGGCGACGCCGTGGAGGGCCCGGGCCGCGCCCTCGCCGGCAGGATCGCCCGGGTGGCGCTGGAACGGCCCCGACCGGTGGCCGACCGCGCTGCGCTGGCCGCCGCCCTCGAGGCGGACGCGCGGGCGCCGCTGCTCGGTGGAGCCACCGCTGCCGCCGTGGCCGCGCGCGTGGCCGGCAGGGTGGGCCCGCTGCGGTTCCTGGCCCGTCGTACGCCGATGTGGCTGGTCATGACCGCCGTTCCTGCGGTGCACGCGTCGGTGGCGAGGGGCGCCGAGGAACTGGCGCTGGTCGCGTCGCATCTGGTGCACCGGGGCCGTGCCGCCGGTGTCGAGGCGGATCCCGAGCGGGTCCGCCGGGTCGCCGCGCAGCTCCTGTCCGGCGCCCCCGTCAACCCCGATGCCGAGCCCCGCCACGCCACCCTGGCCGTGGCCTGGTTGCAGCGGGCCGTGCGAGCGACGCTTCCGTTCTCATCGGGCGTATCGACACGTGACCCGGCTGCGCTGGCTGCATCGGCGGCGGCGGTCGAACCGGCGATCCTCGCCGCCGCCCGACCGCCCGCAACTGGGAACGACACATGAGTGCGGTTGAGCGGTCGCTGCCCTGCTCCCGGCGCGCCGGTCCTTGGTCAATCTTCCCGTAAGCTTTGCGGTCATGCCCACGACAGATCGCGCCTCGAACCTCGCGCGCCGGCGCGGCTTCGTGGTCAGATCCTCCCGCCGCTTGGGGGTCGCCGCCGTCGTGGTCGTGACCGGGTTGTCGGTCGTCGGGGCACCTGTGCGAGCGCAGCTTCCGGAGCTGCCCCCGCTCACGCTGGCCCCGACCGACCCGGCCACGACGGACCCGGCCACGACGACCACCACACTGCTCCCGCCCATCGATGCCGAGAAGCTGCTGCCCCCGGCGCCCGCCAGCACCACGCCGCCGCCAAGTCTTCTCCCGCTACCGCTGCCCACCACGGCTGCGCCCAGGCGCACGACCACCTACAAGCCACCACCCGTGCCCCCGAGCACCCCGGTCCGGGCCACGCGTACCGCTGCGAAGGCCAAGGCGGCACCGGCCGCAACCGGCATCCCCGCCGACCGGCCCGAGGGCGCGTCGGGTGAAGCCGACAACGGTTTCGGCGCCGAGCTTCCCTTCGCGAACGACCAAGCGGCGGTCGGTTCGCTCAGCGCCGCCGACACGATGGAGCTGGGCGTCGAAGGCCGGGACCAGGTCGGTTCGCTCGCCTCGGCGGCGGCCGGCCTGCTCGTCCTCGTGCTGTTCGGCATCGCGATGTGGGTGCGACGTGAGATCCGCGAGCCCGCTCCGCTCCCTCCCTGGTAGCTAGCCTCGCCGTGCGCCTGATCGGCGGGCGCCGGTCAAGGGCTCGTAGCTCAGTGGTCAGAGCAGGGGACTCATAATCCCTCGGTCGCTGGTTCGATCCCAGCCGGGCCCACCAAGAAAGTGCTGGTCAGAGCACTATTCCTGTTCTTGTGGTTCGGCCGAGGTACCCTAGAACCCAACAACGGCCCAACAAGTGTTGGAGGGATCGGTGGTCGGCAGCCTGCGGGAGAAGAGCCCGGGAATGTGGGAGCTTCGGGTCTACCTTGGCCGCGATGCAGCCGGCAAGGTGCGCCACAAGCACACCCGCTTCCGGGGTGGCAAGCGCCAGGCCGAGCGGGAATTGGCCCGCCTGGTTGCCGAGCTGGACGCCGGGGACGGCGACATCGTCCTCGACTGGGGCCCGGAGACGACCGTCAACGACGCCGTCGTCGGCTGGCAGCGCAACGGGTGGGACGACCTCAGCCCGAGCACGGTCCGCCGCTACCGGAGCATCTGGAAGGTCCACGTGAAGGACGACATCGGGCGCCGGAAGATCCGGTCGCTCGGCCCCTACGACGTGGAGTGCTACCTGCGGAAGCTCAAGCAGGAGGGACAGAGCGAGTCGAGCGTCCACCAGATCCGCGCCTTCCTCCACCGGGCCTGCCGACTGGCCCGCAAGTGGAGCGGCAACCGCCTCCCCAACCCGGTCGCCGACACCGATCTGCCGGAGTGGGCGCTGTCGGAGAAGGCTGAGCACGTGCGGGCGCCGGAGCTCGGCGAGATCCGGGCCGTGCTCGCCGCCGCCCGTCGATACGACCGGCGCGTGGCCACCTTCATCCGCGTGGTCGCCGCCTCGGGGGCCCGCCGGGGAGAGGTGTGCGCCCTGCGGTGGTCCGACATCGACTGGGACCGGTGCTCGGTGAGGATCGACGAGGCCGTGGTGGCCGACGACGGCGGGGTGGTCGTCAAGGGCCCGAAGAACCGCTCCAGCGTCCGTGTGGTTGCCCTCGACTCGGCCACTCTCGACGAGCTGCGCGAGCTCAGGGAAGAACGGGACGAGCTCGCAGACGCGTGTGGCGCGTCGGTGGTGTACGACGGCTTCGTCTTCTCCACCGAGCCCTCGGGCCAGGCCGCTCCCAACCCGGACGGCTTCACCCACGCCTTCACCCGCTGTCGCGACCTGGCCGGCGTCGCGCCGGACGTCCACCTCCACTCGCTCCGACATTTCCAGTCGACCCAGCTCGACACGGTCATCTCCGAGGCCCAGAAGCAGGCGCGGATGGGGTGGGCCAGCGTGCACATGGCCCGCCACTACACCGACGCCATCACCGAGGAGGACCGCCGAGCCGCCGAGCACATTGGCGAGGCGCTGGGTGGGTCAGCGGACGGTGGTGAACCGCTCCGCCGCTCAGCGGTCCGATTCCGGCCGTAGCAGGCTTCGCCGCGGCGGCGTCCGCACCGTGGATGTCACCGGCGATGAGCCGCTCGAGCGAGCGCCGGGCGATCCGGTAGCGGCCGTTGATGGTGAACACGGGTACGGGGACGTCGTCCCGCTCGATGGCCCGGTAGAGCGACGACCGGCTCTGGCCCAGGATCTCAGCCGCCTCCTCGACGCTCACGAGCGGCGCCAGGCGCTCGTCCCTCGAGATCGGCATCTCCCGTCCCTCCTGTGGTCTCGTGCGCCCAGGTACGCCCGGCCTCGGCGAGGTAACACCGTTCGTCCTGCGGTATCCCGGTACCCCATCCACGTGCGCCGCGCAGACCGAAAGCGCGACGGGCGTGGTTGACGCGCGCGAGCGCTCAGCTCCCCTATCGCTTTGCGATAATGGCAAGTCTGTGACGTGTTGGAGCAGTTGATCGGTCGTTGACGAGGGCGGTTGGTCGGGCGGGTCCGGGGACGACGTGAGGAGGCTCGGTTCGTACACTGGTGAGGCATGACTCGATGGACGATCGAGGTTGACGAGCAGGTGGCAGCACGAGTCGCGCAAGCCGAGACC
>DATAIT010000029.1 GCA_036262515.1 Acidimicrobiales bacterium
TCCACGCCACTCGGTTCACGAGGACGCCGGCCAGAATGACCGTGATGAGGGCCAGGACCACGGAGAACGAGGCTTGGCCCCGCTCGCTCCGGGTGCGCCACCACCGGTGTGTCATGTGATCTCCCCTTCTTGGATGAGCCGGGCAAGCACCGAGGCGACACGATCAGCAGCTGAGACGGACGGCGAGACGGCAACAGCTCCCGCTCGCTGCCCACGCCGATAGCCGGACCCGTACAGCGCCCGACCACCAGCCACCTGACGACGTGGACTACCCCTGTGTGCTGAGACAGATGCGGGCCGGCCGGGAATTATTCGCACTTTCTCAGATTGTTCTTGCCGCCGACTCGGAGCCGGTCCCGGACTCCCGGCTGGGCCTCGGAACGCGAACGTGGCGCCCCCGTCGGGGCGCCACGTCGAAGGAGCAACTCGGGCGACGTCCGGCCGGGACGCCCGCTCAGGGCCTGGTGATCGACCCTTCCGTACCGAGCCTTACCGACGGATCTTCGTCTTGACGAAGTTGACGATCGTGTCGGTTGGTGTTTGGACCTTGTGAACCTTGCGCACGTGGTCGGCGACCTTGCGCATCAGCTCTTCGTCAGTACCCGCCTTCGCCTGCCAACGGCAAGCATGGTCCGCATCCCTTCACCTGAACTCCGGCACCGAATCCTCCTTGGTCGAATGAGCACCGCCCCACAGTGTGGCGCAGTGCGGCTGCTTTGGTTGGGACTAGGCGCCGAGGGCGCGGGCTCGGCCCGGGGCGCGCAGAGCTCGCGGAGTGGGGCCCTCGCCGAGAAGGCCCGACAGAGCGCCCTCGATGGCCTGCGTCTGGCGGAGGATGTCGCCGACGACAGCGCCGATCGGCTCGCACTGGGCGGCGATGGAACGCACGCCGATGAGCACGGTGCCGACGGTGAAGCTCACCTTGTTGAGGGTGTAGGCGATGATGATGAGGTACAGGGCGACAGCCCCGACCCCGAGGAACACCCCGATGAGGGTGACGATCGATGCGAGACCCATGTCCTTACCTTTCCCGGTTGGTTGACGTACGAGTGGTGGTTGCTGCCATTACAGGATCCGCTGGAGTGCACCCACGTAGCGGCCGGCGGCCGCGTGGGCCGTGCCTGCCAGCTCTCGCGTCGTCACCAGCTTCGGGACGGAGTCGAGCGCAGCCGTGATGCCCACGCCGTGCTCCAGGATGTCGTTGGCGTAGGCGTTGATCTCCATGATCTGGCGCAGCAGCCGGTTGAGCAGCAGCAGCACCACCGGCACCACGACGAAGAGCAGGACCAAGTTGCCGATCCACCACAGAGCCACGGCAAACCCCCGTTCGAGTGTTTGAGGTCGGCACCCGCCGACACCGTCATTGTATGTCGCCAACCTATAGAGCGAAAGCCCCTATGACAAGCCTTTCCTCGTCGGAGCGCTCCGTAATGATGCCCGACCAGGACCCGCCGCGCCGGTCGGCCTGACCGGTGGACGATCCGACCACCCCGGTGCCGCCGCCCGTGCCCGGCCCGGACGACGCCGAGACCGACGCCCTGCGTCGCGCGAACCTCGAGATCCAGGCCCTGTTCGACCTCGTCCTCCAGGCCATGCCGGACGCCGTGGTCGTGGTCGACGGTGACGGCCGGATCACCCATGCCAACGAGGCGGCCGGCGACCTGGGCGGTGTCCCGGCCCCCGAGCTGCGGGGCCATTCGGCCAAGCTGCTGTTCGGCGACCGCTCCCCCGCCACCCCGATGCAGCTGTTCGAGCGAGCACCCCGGGGACGCCTCACGTTCGAGGCCACCGTGGACCCCGCCGGCGAGGCGCCCGCCATCCCGGTGAGCGTGTCGTGCTCGCTCCTCCGCGACAGCACCGAGCGCGTCGTCGGCGCCGTCTACGCGGCGAGGGACCTGCGCGACACACACCAGCTGGTGACCCGCCTCGAGCAGGCGGAGGCGCGGTGGCGGCTCATCGCCCAGCTGGGCGACCTGCTCGGCCGCCAGCTCGACCCGCATGCATCACTGCCCGAGACCTGCCGGTGGCTGAGTCGCAGCACCGGGGCCGGGGTGGCCATCATCCTGGCCCGCAACCTCGCCGTCGAGCGCGTCGTGGCCTGGCCGCCGGACTCGCCCCTGGCGCGCCGGCTCGAGGCCCTGACCGAGCGGCCGCTCGAACCCGGATCGTCTCTCTACACCGCTGTGCAGGGCCGCCAGACGGTGCACGCGCCGACCCTGGCGGCGGACGTCCCGCTGCTCGACCACTCCGGCGTCCCCGAGGGCATGGGTTCGGCCGCCGTCGTTCCCCTCGTGGCCCGCAGCCTCACCCTCGGCGCGCTCCTGGTGCACAGTCCCGAGCCCGGCGGCATCCGCCAGCGGGCGCTGGTCGAGCAGGCGGCCGACCGGGTGGCGCTGGCGCTGGCGAACAGCGAGCTGCGCGATGCGGTCGCCCGGTTGGAGGCCGACGACGAGGCGTCGCAGTTCCGCGAGGAGCTGCTGGCGGCCGTGTCCCACGACATGCAGACGCCGCTGGCCGTCCTCCTCGGCTCGATCCGGGCCCTCGAGGCGGGCGACGACCTGACGCCGCGCGAACGCGGGCGGCTGTACGAGCGGATGGGGCGGCGCGGCCTCCAGCTGCGTCGCCTGGTGCAGCAGTTCCTCGACTACTCACGCCTCGGTGCCGGCCGGCCAGTCGTCGTGCGTCCGGCCATGACCGACATCCGGTTCGCCCTCACCCAACTGGAAGCCGACATCGCCGGCCGGAGGCCCGTGATCTTCGACATGCCGAACGACCTGCCGCCGGCCTACGTCGACCCCGACCGCCTCGACCAGGTGATGGCCAACCTGGTGTCCAACGCCCTCAAGTTCTCGCCGCCCGGATCGCCGATCACCGTGCAGGCCCGGGCCACCGCCGACAGCGTGGAGCTCGCGGTGGCCGATCGCGGCCAGGGCATGAGCCCGGCCGATCTGGCCAAGGTGTTCCGCAAGTTCCACCGCGGCGCGGGTGCCGAGGACATCCCCGGCACCGGTCTCGGGCTCTACGTGAGCCGCGCCCTTCTCGAGGCGCAGCACGGCCGCCTGTTGGCCGCCAGCACCCTCGGCGAGGGCAGCCGCTTCACCGTGGTGCTTCCCCGCCAGCCGCCGAAGGACGCCTAGACCCCCGACGACGCGCGCAAGGACGGACGAGCGGCGGCTGTAGGCCGCACGCCCGTCCCGTCCCGGACGGATCTCAGGCGTCGAGCTCGAGAATGGCCCGGCGCTCGTGCAGCCCCACCGGAGGGGCGACCTGCACGACCGTGCGCTCTTCGCAGTCGGCGCACTGCGCCTTGCCCGAGGAGAAGTACATCTGGCCCTGCACCTTGCACCGATGGCACACGTCGTCCGGCCACACGACCTCGTGCGGCAGGTCCTTGCCGGAGTGCTGTGCCACACGCCAGCCTTCGGGCGTGGGACGGGCGTGACCCCTGAACAACGGCATGCGGCTCCCTTTCTCGAGAGGTGCGACGGCACGAGCCGGCGTCGCCGACTCTCCGCCGCTCCGAAGTGTGCTTCGAACTATACGCACTTCGTGCCCTATGTGCACGGTGTTCTTGTTCGCGCCATTCGCGGCACGGGTCAGCCCTTGGCGCCCGTGCTCTTCTTCTTCCAGGTCGCCTCGTACTGGGCCAGCGCGTCGAACAACTCGGTGAAGTTGGCCTTGCTCAGCGTCTGGACCTCCAGGGCGGCCGCCTTGGCCTCCAGCTCGGGCTGCACGTAGGCGGAGTACAGGAGGATGGGCCCGTCGTACCCCGATTTCCGCATGCTCCGGGCCACGTCGATCCCCGACATGCCGGGCATGCGCTGGTCGAGGAGCACGACGCCGTCGGGCACGTTGGACCACCGGTCCAGCGCCGTCTCGCCGTCGGGAGCCTCCTCGACCAGCCAGCCCCGCTGCTCGAGGAGCACCCACAGCGTGTGGCGCATGTCGTCGTCGTCCTCCACCACCAGGACGCGGTTCCGCTGGCGCTTGGTGGACTTGCGCTCCTGGTGCACGAGGCCGCGGTAGCGGTCGAGCAGGCCGCCGATGGCCCGCCGCTGGTTCACCAGCGCCGGCGCCGTCTCCTTGAGCTGGTTCTCGCCCTCGGGCGTGATGGCGTAGACCCGGCGGGCCGGGCCTCGCGCCGGGGTGCCCCAGTGCGAGCTCACCAGCCCTTCGTCCTCCATGGACCGCAGCGCTCGGTACAGGCCGCCGAAGTCGGGGACGTCGAACCCGAGCTCGGCCAGCCGGCTGACCAGCTCGTACCCGTGGCTCTCCCGCTCCTTCAGGAGGAGCAGGATGGCGGGCCGCAGAAGGCTCCGCGAGCGGAGGTCGTCCGCACCGGCGCCGTCGCTCGTCTTCGGTTTCGCCACCCCTGCTCCTTCCGGTGCCCCCTGGAGCTGTGCGTCGCCTGACGTGGGGACGGAACGCTAGAGCCATTATGCACCTAGTCCCCGCCGCGCCAGGGATACCGAGGGGGGTTTGCGGGTACCGCCAGGACAGGCGGTGAACGCCGCTGACCAGGAGGAAAGATGACCAACCCGACACAACCGATGCCCGAGGAGCTCGAGGACCGCCTCGACGACATCGTCGAAGGCGGGGCGGCACCGCCCGAGACCGCCGGCGGCGAAGAGGTCGCCACCAACCCCAACGAGACGGCGGCCGAGCACGAGCCCCTGTCGGTGGCCGACGCCGAGCACAAGCAGGAACCCGGCCAGCAGTTCGCCGGTGGCCAGAGCGGGGGCTGACAGCGCTCCGCCGGGGAGCCTGCTCCTGCGGTTCCCCGGCGATCGCACGGAGCTGCGGTGGGCCGGCGACGCCGGCCCACCCTTCCGTCGGCCGCGGCCTCAGACCGCCTCGAGCTCCCGCAACGTGTCGATGGCCACCTTCTGCACCATCCCGGTGGCCGACTCGAGCTCGAGCCTGGCATTCGGGTCGATGCGGCGGGCCAGTCCGCGCGTCTCCCCCTTGGGCAGCAGGCGGAGCTTCACGCGCCGGCCCAGCAGACCGCAACGCCCGTCGTAGGCGGCGGCCACGCCGGCCGACCCCTCGGACAGACTCGCGCTGTGCTTGTCCAGGGCGAGCAGGATCGCTTCCAGAACGGCATCCCGCCCGTCCGGACCGACGCCGAGCTTGTCGAGGTCGATGCGGACGGTGGCGACGGCGCTCTTCACCTTGCCCGGGCCGAGTTGGATCTCCACCTTGAGCGCCGCCACCTGTTCCAACGAGGCGGCGTCGACCACCGAGTCGGGCCACCAGGTGGCGAGCGTGTGGCCCGAAGCGACCTCGGCCCCTTCCGCCGCCGCCACGCCGGCCAACAGCCAGGCGGCATCCGCCTCCTCGACTGAGAGTGTCGGCCGCAGCACAATGGCGCACGACAGCGTCGACTCGGGTGCAGGGGTCCACATCTTGCCCAGCCGCCCGAGTGGGCTGACCTCGCGTTCGACGACGACGGTCGCGCCGTCCGGGGCGTTCTCCTGGCGAGCCCACGCAAGCGCCAGCGCCGCACCCGAGACGCCCATGCGGTAGTGGCGCACCTGGTGCCCGAAGCGCTCGGTGGCGGCTCCGGGGCCCAGGCCACCGGTCGGAGCGGCCTGGGGTGCCGGGCCAGTCGGGCTGCGCGTGCGCCCCACGACCCGCCCGATGTCGTCTTCGTCGTCGGTCTCGGCGGCGGCCGCCTCACCCGTGTCGTCGTCGTCGGGTTCTGCCACCGCGGCCTCGGTTCCGTCGAAGACCGGATCGCCGGGGTCGGGTCCGTTCTGGCCGTCGGTCACGGCGTGGCGCCGGGAGGACGGGGCGTGAGGCGCTCGACGCGCCAGACGCCGTCGATCTCGGCCAGCTCGACCGAGCCCACCGGGAGACCGACGGGCCCGAGGAGGGGCGGAACCGGAGCGGTGAGGACCACGCGCACCTGCCCCGGCGCATGCTCGGGGTCGGCGGCGTACTCGAGGTCGTCGAGGTTGTTGCCGGCCAGGTCGGCCCGGAGGCCGTCGACCAGTTCGCCCAGGAACTCCTCGCTCTCCGTCATCCCCGCTGTGCCGTCGCGGAGCCGGGCCGCCAGCGCCTCGTCCATCCCGTTCTTCACCCCGACGCGGAGGACGGTCTTGCGACCCTCCGGTCCCAGGAGATCCCACACCGTGCGGTGCTCGCCCCAGGCCACGGCTTCGATGAATGTCCGGGCTGCCGACGTGGCGTCGGCAGAGGCCTCGGGACCTGCGCCGTCGGCGGGCGGTGCCCCGGCTCCGCCGGTCTCGGCACCACTGGTCACGGCCGCTCCCAACCGATCGAGTAGAGGAAGTCTCGGGTCATGATCCGCTGCGGGCCCTGGAGGGCGCCTCCGATGGCCGCGTCGAGCATGCGGTCGGCCGCCTCCTGGTCCTCGCCGCCCACCGAGCGGTGGGCGTCGAAGCGGGCCCGGAGGGCGACGTCGAGCGTCTCGGGCGGCAACTCCATCAGGACCTTGAGCTCCGCCTCCATGAGCAGCTGGGCCCTGGTCCCGACCTTCAGCGACGCCAGGGCCATCTCCATGAGCGTGGCCCGGCGGCGCGCCTCGGGCAGTGCCAGCTGCCGGATCACCCGCTCCCGGATCAGCGCCATGCGCTCCTCCTCGGAGGTGCCGGCGACGAGCGCGGCGAAGTGCTCCGCCCGTGTCGCCGCGGGCACGTCGACGGCCAGCTGCTCCTCGACCCGCGACAGGCTGGCGTACGCCTGTTTCCAGGCGTCGGCGTGCAGCCGGGTGTCGAGCAGGGCGATGGCGTCCTCGAAGCTGGCCAGGGCGCGCCGGAGGCTCTGCACCCGCGCCTTGCCTCCGCCGCCCTCCTGCTGGGCGGCGACGTCGGCCTGGGCGGCATGGGCGAGACCGAGGTTGTGCTTGGCCAGGGCGTGCTGGTACGGAAAGCCGGTGCGGGTGAACACCGTGAGCGATTCGCGGAAGGCGGCGACGGCCTCCTCCAGGAGGCGGGCGCGCTCGTCGGGACGCAGGGTCGCAAGGGCGCTGCACGCCGACCCGATGCTGTGGTGCACCAGGGCGTAGTGGTACGGCGCCTCGTCGGCGTCGAGCTCGCCCTGTGCCTCCTCGAAGTCGGCGAGGGCGGCCTCGAGGCCGTCCTCCGTCCCCGCCGCGGCACGGGCCTGGCCCCGATTGAGCACGGTGGCGACGTACCCTCGCCGGCCCTCGGGCGTTCCCCGGTCGAACAGATCGGCCGCCTCGTCGAACGCGGTGACCGCCTCGTCGATCTCCCCCAGCTCGCTGCGGGCCAGACCGACGTTGTTCAAGGCGGCGGCCCGCTCGTCGTCGCGGCCTCGCCCGTCGAACAGGTCGGCGGCCTTCCCGAACAGCTCAGCGGCCTTGCGCCGATCGCCGAGGGCCCGATGGCTGGCGCCGGCGGCGTTGAGCACCCGGGCGTGCTCGTTGGGGTCGAAGCGGGGATCGAAGATCGCCGCCGCCACGTCGAAGCAGGCGAGGGCCTTGCGCAGCAGCTCGGCCCGGTTCCCGACGGGGCTCTCGGCGTAGGCGAGCCCGAGGCGGTACGCCACGGTGGCGTGCTCGTACGGCCGCATGGCGCGCGGCGTGGCCTTGAGCTGCGCCTCCAGGGCCTCGATGGCGCTGGTGGGATCCTTGGCCGGTGCCCGGCTGACCGCCTCGCTGGACGACATCAGGCGGCCGAGGGGTCGAGGGCGTTCAGCTCGTCGACGTGGCGGAGGATCTCGGCGATGGCGACTTCGACCGCCGCCTTCACCGGCTCGGACATCTCGACGCCGATGGCCTCGACGTCGAGCGGCTGGCAGCCGACCATGAGGAGCCGTTCGGGCAGGACGTTCAGCGCCTTGGACAGCATGAACACCCGCTCGGGCGTGGCCAGGTGGGCGTCGGACAGCAGATCGGACCGCTCGCCCCACGACAGGGCGTGCACGTCTATGACGTCGGGCTCGATCAGCATGATGGTGCCGGGGGGCCGCCCCCGGTCGACGGCATCGGCCACGATCATGGCGTCCCACCCTTCCTGCAGCTCCTGCACCAGGGCGATGCCCCCGATCCCGGTCTCCACCACGCGCACGCCGTCGGGCAGCTCCATCGCCTGCAACCGATGGGCGACCACCACCCCGAAGGCGTCGTCCGCCTTCAGCACGTTCCCCACCCCCGCTATCAAGATCCGCACGACAACCTTCTAACACCATCCACCAACCTCGGCCGACCGACCAGTCCGCCCACCCGCGAAAACCAGTACGCAGCCGTGCCCGGCGAGGCCGAAGAGGCCCGGTGGGTGGCCCGTAGGGAGGGGCCCCGATGGGAGGGACCCGGCGTCAGCCGGGAGGGCCCCGTCGGGGAGGGTCCCTGAGGGACAGGACCCGCCGGGCCGGTCAGGGACGCGAGTCGGTGAGACGCAGGGCCCTGACAACTCAAGCCAGGACCCCCGAGGACTGCTCGGCCGCCCGCAGCGCATACCCCTGGACCGTCCACCACGTGAGGAACTCCTCGACCTCGATGGCCGCCTCCTTGTCGATGGCGGTACGGAGGTTGTCGAGGCGCCGCCCGACCTCGGAGGAGATGATCCGGTCGAGGGCGCCGATGACCCGGTCCTCCTCGATGAGGAAGTGCGAGTCGGAGTCGGGCGTCCGCAATGCAGTGGCGATCCGCGCCGCCTCGGTGCCGAGCGCGTCCACGTCGACGGGCACGTCGGCCTGCACCTGGAGGACCAGGCCGGCCTCGTTCTCCTCCACCCGGCGCAGGCAGTAGCCGTTGGTGAGGCACGCTCCGGCCCACGTGCCGATCTCCGGCGAGGGCTGGTTGGCGCTCTGCTCGGCGACCGACCGGTTGACGAACTGGCCGGCCAGCGGGCTGAGCGGATGGGCCTGCGCCAGCGTGCGGGCCTGCCGGGCCAGGTCGTCCGCGTCGGGGCCCGTCACCGGGAGGGGGCCCTCCGTGGCGACATCTAGCGGCCCTCGTGCCCGCGAATCTGGAGCAGCGGGCCCTGTGGCTCCGGTACGGCGTCCGCCGGCGCGGTCACGCACTCGAGGTCGGCGGTCTCGGGGTTGACCTCGCTCGGCGCGTCGACCTCTTCCAGGCGGCGGAAGCTCGGCCAGTGCGACTTGAGGGCGGCCTCCAGCCCGTAGGTGAGGGTGGCCGAGGAGCTGGCACATCCGTTGCACGTGCCGTGCATCCGCACGCTCACCACACCGTCGACCACCGAGACGATCTCGATGGACCCACCGTGGGACTCGACCAGCGGGCTGATCTCCGCCATGGCGGCGTCGACCGCCTTTTTGATCTCTTCCTCGGCTTCGGCGTCGAGGCCCTCGCCCAGCCCGTACGCGTTGAGCATGGTGCCCACGATCTCATCGCGGGCGAGGGACTCGAGGAAGATCTCGCCGCGCCAGGCGCGGGTCATCTCGATCATGCGGCCGAGGCCGTCGCGGTGGACGGCGTCGACCCAGTCGAGCAGCTCCAGCACCCGCTCGGCCACCTTCGTATCCGGGTGGTTGGCGAGCCCATCGGCCAGGTCGGCGATGTGCTCCCACGCCTCTCGATAGGTCAGCTCGTCGTCTTCGGATCCGATGCTCATACGTTCGTCACCTCTCCGGCGATGGCGCCGACCTCTTCCCGGACCATGGCCAGCACCCGTTCGACCGTCGCCTCGACCTCGTTGGAGAACCCGAGGCCGAACGACCGATCGCCGGGTTCCACCTCGATGACAACCGTGTCCTCCGGAAAAGCCTTCCAGTACCGGATGATGGCGAGGGTGTGGTCCAAGTCGATGATACCGCCGACCGCCTCTCCGAGTCGGTCGACGACCTCCTGATCGGGAGGAGGGGTCAGGTCGAGCTTGTAGCGCCGGATCGTGCCCGGCGGGTCGACGTCGCGGGGCATCGCACCGACGAGCACCACCTTCACCGGACGGAGCTCCTGGAGGAGGTGCAGCACCCGATGGGCGGCGTAGGACAGGTCGTCCACCACCACGTTGGCCGGCCAGTCGAGATCGATCACCCGGCGGATGAACTGCGTGCCGTAGTCGAGATCACGGAGCCACGGCAGACCGACGCCGCCCACCAGAATCTGGCGGGCGGCGTCGGTACCGTCAGAAGACGGGGGCACTACTCCAGCGTGCAGCCGCAGGAGTTCACCTCACGGGTGATGATGCCCCGGCCGGTGTCCATGTGGGTCGTGCACGGCATGCAGGGGTCGAAGCTGCGGATGGCCCGCAGGACGTCGAGACCCTTGACCTGCTCGTCGGGCACGCTCTCGAGCAGCGGCGTGTCGATGATCGCCTGCTCGTAGGGGCCGAGGCCGCCGAACGGGTCGCGGGGCGACGCGTTGAGCGTGGACGGCGTGGTGATCTGGTAGTTGAGCAGCTTGCCCTTGTCCATGTGGAGGTGGTGGGCCA
>DATAIT010000030.1 GCA_036262515.1 Acidimicrobiales bacterium
CCGCAGCCCTGGCCTGGGCCTGCTCGGCCTGTGCCCGGGAGTTGCACAGCACCACGAAGTCGTCCGCGTAGCGGACGACTTCTCCGGCGCCACGCTCGGCCCAGGCCCGGTCGAAGGCGTGCAGGTAGATGTTGGCCAGCACGGGGAAGGTCCGCTCCCCACATGGCGGCGGCCATTCCGCCGATCACCACGTAGGCCACGCCGTTGCGGTCGAGTGCGGCGAAGATTGCAGCAGCGTCCTCGTCGGCGAGCGGCGGCGGCTCGGTCTCGGGCCGAAGCAGACGCCGGCTCGCCCGGGCCTCGGCTGCTCTTGCACCGGCTTCAGCACGACGATGGGCGGCGCATCGCCGGCCCTGCTCGGCAACCGTCGCAACGCAGGTGGCGCCGCCATCCAGCGGGTACCCGCACATCGGCTTGGCGCTCAACCACCCGTCCTCGTGCTCAAGGGGCGGAGGCCGCCCAAGCGGCCGCTGCCTCCCGCTGGCCGGCCAGCTTGGATCGCCGCCGTTCCCGCTCGTCGTCGGGCAGCGATGCCTCCCACGCTGCCAGCGTCTCGTCGTGATCGTCATGGGGCGTCAACCGGGCCCGGAGGTCGAAGCCAGCGGCTTCGAGGATGCGGTACAGCGTCGGGAGCGTCGGCTGACGCTGCCCAGCCTCATAGGCGGCGATTGCCGACTGGGCCGTCCGTGCTCGGCGCGCCAGCTCCGCTTGCGTGAGGCCCGCCCGTGTCCGAGCATCGAGGATCAACGCACCTGCCACGCCCGCGTAGACGTCCTCGCCGGTCTGCCTCACAGCGTCAGTCTATCTCGTATCGTAGATACGGTGCCGGCCCCGAAGACTCTCGGTTCCGCAATTTCGGATCGCACGCTGCTCTACGCCGGGCGGCCGAACTCGGTCCCTACTCACGACGATCACGCCCCACTGAGATCCGAAGCGCCAATAAACTTTCGAGCGTCGTGGATAGGGCGCCGTGGAGCACCAATTCAAGAAGGAGGTCGTACGCTTCGCCGCCGCGCTCCGGCTCTTTGCCGTTGCCTGCTTCCTGCCGCTGCCGGCCGGAAGAGCGCCGCCTCCAGAATGACTAGTCCCCGGGAAGCGCTGCGGGCGCGGCTCGCCGTGGCAGGACTCGAGCGTCATGCCGACGTGCTCGTCGCCCTCGCTTCTCCGTCGGTGCGGCTGCGATCCATCGACGCAGTGATGAGGCCGAGCGATCCGCCGCGCCACGTCCCGAGCGTCGTGCCGGGCATCGGCCCCGCCGTCGCAATCGGCAGCTCTGAACGTCACCGCGTCGCGCTGCTGGCCGACGGCACCGTGTGGGCCTGGGGGTTCAACGCCAACGGGCAGCTCGGCGATGGCACGAAGCGAAACCGGGCGGCGCCGGTCGCAGTACGAGGTCTTGCCGGCGTGCGGGCTATCGCGGTCGGCGCCAGCCACTCGTTGGCGCTGACCGCCGAGGGCGCTGTGTATGCCTGGGGCGCCAATGACAAGGGCCAGGTCGGCGACGCCACCCACGAGGACCGTCCGCAGCCGACCCTGGTCGCCGGTCTTGACCACAGTGTCCGGTCGTTGGCGGCGGGTGCAGTCTCGAGCTTCGCATTGCTTGCAAACGGGACCGTGCTGGGCTGGGGTGACTGCGAGACGCCTCAGGCGGTGAATCCCGAGTCGCACCGGTCGCGCCCGGAGGCGATGGAGACGCTGCGGGGCGCTGTCTCGATTGCCGGAGGCTCCAACCATCATCTCGCCCTGATGCCCGATGGGAGGGTCCTGGCGTGGGGCTCGAATGTCGAGCTCCGCCTCGGCATGCCCACCGACGACTACCACCGCCGGCAGCCTGCCCCCGTACCCGGACTGCCACCCATCGTGTCCATCGCAGCTGGCGCCAGCCACAGCCTCGCCTTGGACGCTGCGGGCACGATCTTCGCCTGGGGCGGCAATTGGTTCGGTGAGCGCGGGGACGAGAAAAAGGCCGCCCGAGCCTCTCCGCAGGCGCTGCAGCGCCCGGCGAGCGTCCGCGAGCTCGCCGCTGGCCGCCACCTGAGCCTCGCGCTCAGCCAAGTAGATGGCCCCGTGGGCTGGGGCTACAACAGCGGGCGGCTACTGGGCCAAGTGGAGGAACGCCTCCATACGTTCGAGCCGGTATCCCTCACGGGTCTCGATGGCGACGTCGTCGCCATTTCGATCGGGCTCGCACTGCGGACGGATGGAAGCGTTCTGCAGTGGGGCGACGGGATCCCGACCGGCGGCCCCGCCTGGGACGATGGCCTCCCGGTCGGCCTGTCGAAGCTCGGCGGCCGGCCCGACCTACCCGAGGGAGTGCGCTGGCCGGACAACGATGGGCGGCTGATGACCTTCCTCGCGCAGGTCGCCCTGGCCGACGTCGCGCCCCACGACGCCACGGCGAGTCTTCCAGCGCAGGGTCATCTTGCCGTGTTCAGCGATCTTGAGGATCCCGAAATGCCCACGGTGGTGATATACGCCGGCCCCGGCGCCCTCGGACGACCGGAACCACCGCCCGGTGGCCCGACTGAGCTGGCAGGAGCAGTCGTGCTGTCTCCCGAGCCCGAGCTGACGCTTCCCCCGGTGGAGTCCGATGCGGTGCGCCAGCTGGGCTTTTCCGATGAGGAGCGGGAGGCCTACGACAACGTCGTCGACGACGACCACCTGCAGCCACGCCACCGGATGCTCGGGCACCCTGACA
This sequence comes from Acidimicrobiales bacterium, assembly GCA_036262515.1. GTDB lineage: Bacteria > Actinomycetota > Acidimicrobiia > Acidimicrobiales > JAHFUS01. The sequence goes on from DATAIT010000030.1 coordinate 2,699, forward strand.
TTGTCCAGAACGACATTCGCTCCGGTCCGGACGAGCAGTTGCTCCTTCAACTCGACTTCATCGAGCACGCGGTCGAGCTTGGTGAGGGCCGGATGTACTGGTACATCGATGCACGCGATCTCGCTCGGGGCGCACTCGACCAAGCGAGTGTTGACTTTCAGCAGACGTAGTCTCGACGCAGATCAGGAGCTTTAAAGACCGGGCCCGCGTGCGGTTTCGGTGCCGAAACGGCTCGCCGAGTCGATTCCTCCTGGTCGCATGCAAGCAAATACGTCTCGGTTTGTAGGCCCTTCTCAACGAACCTGGGATGACCGGGTGGTGAGCATCCACCGCTGAGGTGGGGGCCTCGCCGAATCTCGTGACTGTTCGAAGGTCCGAGAGACGGGAGGCCCCGGTGGTCGAAGGTAGTGCTGCGCTGTGGTTCAGCGCGTCAGGGTTCGAGCTGCTCGACGTCGTTGACGACGGCGTGGAGCTGGTTGTCGAGGTGCAGACGTCGACCACGGTGGTGGGCTGCGCCGAGTGCGGTGTGCGGGCAAGGCCGAAGGACCGCCGGTGGGTCACGCTGCGCGACGCGCCGAGCGGCGACCGGGCCGTGCGCCTGCGCTGGCGCAAGCGGATCTGGGCGTGCGCCGACCCCGATTGCGAGGTCCGCACGTGGACCGAGCAGTCGTTCATGGCCGGGCCTCGCCGGATGCTCACGGCCCGTGCCGGCGAGTGGGCGACGGACCGGGTGGCCGCGCTCGAGGGAACGCCGAGTTCCATCGCCCGGGGCTTCGGCGTCTCATGGTCGACGGTGTGGTCAGCCGTCGAGCGCATCGCCCGGGACCGGGTGGACGACGACGACCGGGTCGGCCCCGTCGCCATGGTGGGCTTCGACGAGACGGTCATGAACCCGGCCTGCCGGCGGCGCCGGCGTCGCTTCGTGACCGCGGTGGTGGACGTGGACAGCGGCCAGCTGCTGGACGTGTTCGAGGGCCGCGATGCCCGCCACCTGCGGGCGTGGATGAGCGAACTTCCCTTGTCCTGGCTGGCTCAGGTCCAAGTCGTCTCCGTCGACCCGCACGAGGGCTACCGCTCGGCGGTGGTGGGCCCCGACCGCGTCACCGGCCGGCCCAGCCCGCTCGCCCACGTGTCGCTGGTGGTGGATCCGTTTCATGTGGTCCGCCTCGCCAACATGGCCGTGACCCGGTGTCGCCAGCGCGTCCAGCAGGCCACCATGGCGCACCGGGGATGGAAGGGCGACCCCCTCTACGACGTTCGCAAGCTGCTGCTCATGGGCGCCGAGCGGGTGGACGAAGCCGGTTGGCGGCGCATCCACGCCGCCCTCGACGCCGGCGATCCCGATGACGCTGTGAGCGACTGCTGGGTCGGGAAGGAGAAGGTAAGGGACGTGTACCTGACCGACGACGAGGACCTGGCCGCCGAGCGCCTGGACGAGGCCATCGCCTGGTGCGCCGCCGCCGAGTCCGGGCCGGAACTGCGCCGGCTGGTCAAGGTCCTGCGCCGGTGGCGGAACGAGATCCTGGCCCATCACCGCACCGGCGCATCCAACGGGCCCGTCGAGGCGGTGAACCTTCTCATCAAGCAGGTGAAGCGCTCAGGCCGGGGCTTTCGCAGCTTCCGCAACTACCGGCTGCGCATCCTCCTCGCCGGCGGTCACTGCCGCTGCAACACTGGTCCCGTCACGAGCATCCGGACCCGCCGTCCCAGGTTGGTCGCGTAGGGCCGGTTTGTATTCACGGCGGCCAGCTCATGGCGGTCGCAAGGACAACTCGAGCGCCGTTTCGGGAAGTTGGCATGACCGTCTCGGTGCCGCTGGGCATGCGCACAGAATGCTGCCGGACCGGGAACGCGCCCGCGAGTCGCGAGCGGCTCCGATGCGCCACCTGGCCGTGGCCATGTGAAAGTCCCACCTGTGGCCGGCCACCCCAGTGGGGACTTCGCGCTGGCCGCTCCGAACGACGGTTCGCCACGATCACGGCCTTCGAAGAGCCGGCCGACGTTCCTCGGGCTCGCCCACTCGTCCAGGGTCAACCAGTATCGCCCGGCGTTCGGACGGCGCAGCGCGAACGGACGGCGGTCCGATGGCGGCCTCCTAGGTCGTCCTCGCTGTCGAGCCACCACAGACCCGCTGAGCGGCCAGGTCGTCGATGGTGAGCCGACGGCGCCTGGCCCCCCCGCTTGAGACGCTGTCAACTCAAGAGCACCTCGACCGTCGCCGTCGCGGCGCCAGAGTACGAGTAGGGATGCTGGACGAAAGGACACCCTTCGACGATCGTGGCATCGGCATCATCACGGTGCGTGACAACGGCGAGACCGGGCGCCGACGGTTCCCCGGCCCGCCAGGGCCGTCCTACGGCAGTTTGGACGAAGCGGCGTAGTCTGTGGAGCTAGTTTCAGGTTCTGGTGGTAGCAGGGCTGGGCTGCGGGGGAATGAAGGCGTGGTAGCAGGCGGGCGGGATTTGGGCACAGTGGGTGGCGGCTGGGTTGGTTGCAGTGGGGGCTGCGAGAGGGAGCGGGTAGGTCAGCGTCGGAGGGGCAGGACGGCAGTATTCGTCGATGGTTGGACCGCCGGGGCAACCGGCCGGGCCAGGAGCTTGCCGAGGAGATCGGCGGCCACCCGATCGGGCGCCTGCTGGAAGTGGGCGTAGACGGCCAGGGTTGTCCGGCCGCCGCCGGCGTGGCCGAGGCGACCGGCGACCGTGCGCAGGTCGACGCCGGCGGCCAGCAAGGTGGTGGCCACGAAGTGGCGGAGGTCGTGCAGTCTGACCTCGTCGAGACCGAGCTCGTCGCGCAGCCGGCGGAACTTGAGGCTGGCGAAGCCGGGCCGCCAGGGCAGCGAACCGTCGGGCTGGTGGGAGAACAGGAACGCCGACGCCGGTAGTGGCACGCCGCACATCAGCGCCTGCGCCGCCATGCGGGCCCTGTGGCCCGCCAGGAGGGCGAGGGTGGCCTCGTCGAGGGCGATGCGGCGCACTGACCCTGCCGTCTTCGGCCGGGTCCTCTCGACCGGCCCGTCGGGCCCATCGCAGATAGCTCGGGCGATGGTGAGGCTCCCGCTGTCCTGGTCGACGTCGGGCCACCGCAGGGCCAGCAGCTCGCCCCGGCGCGCGCCGGTCACGGCCGCCAGGACGAGGAACACGGCGAACGCCGGGCTGTCGGCCTCGGCCCGCTCGAGGAGCGCGGCCACCGCCGCCGCCTCGGGCGGGTGCATCACCGTCGCCGAGACCGGGCCCGGCGAGGCCTTGGACGCCGGGTTGGTCGCCAGCCACTCCCACCGCACGGCCTGCGCCAGTGCCGAGCGCACCACCGTGTGGATGCGGCGCACCGACGACACGGCCAGGGGCCGGCCGCCCTGGCCACCACGCTGGCGCAGGCCGGCGTAGAAGGCGTCGAGGTCGGCGGTACGCAGGCGGTCGATGCGGACGGGGAGCAACGGGCGCAGGTAGGACGCCACGATGCGCCGGACGGTGACCTCGTTGGAGGGCGACCAGCCGGGGCCGGCGGTGTCCGTCCAGCGCTGGACCAGTTCGCCGAAGGTCACCGCCGCCGACGGGCGCAACCCTCCGCCGCCGACGCCGGCCACGAAGGCGACCAGCGCCTTATCGACCGCCCGCTTGCCCTTGGCTTCGACGGTCTTCGTCGTGTAGCGCTTCCGACCCGTGAGCGGGTCGCGGCCGACATAAGCCCGCAGCTCCCACGTGCCGTTGCCCCGCTGCCTCGCATGGCCGGCCATTCGGTGCCTCCTCGCCGGATCGCTACTCCCGATCGCTACTCGCAACCGCCCGATTAGAGTAGCAAGGAGTAGCAGCGGCGGTCCTCAGTCACCGAGCGAGGATCCAAACATGCCGTCTGAGCTGCACTTATTCGGTGGGCGCTGAGGGACTCGAACCCCCGACCCCTTCCTTGTAAGGGAAGTGCTCTAACCAGCTGAGCTAAGCGCCCCGGTCCCCCATCCTCGCACCTGCGGCGACGTCGTCCTCGGAGCGCACGGGCACCCCCGCGTCCCGCAGGGCCCGGGCAGTGACGCCCGCACCGGGCACGCGGGTGCGGGTGAAGGAGCCGTCGTAGACCTCGTCGGTGCCGCACGACGGCGACCGCGCCTTCAGCACGGCGCTCGACGCACCCGCGGCCCGAGCCGCCGACACGGCCACGGCCGCCCCCCGCCGATACGCCGCCGTCACGTCGTCACCGTCGCAGGTGCGGACCGTGCCGTCGGGCTGGAGCTCCGCTGCGACGCGGGGCACGGGCAGGCCGCCGGCCACCTCGGGGCACACCGGCACCAGGTCGTGCGCGGCGGCGAGCGCGGCCACGGCGGCCGACGGGCTGGCCGCTCCGACGTGGTTGCACCGGAAGCCGAGGAGGCAGGCGGATACCACGATCGCGGGCCGGGGCGAACTACCCTCGGGCACGCGGCCAACTGTAGGGGCGCAGCCTGAGGGGAGCCTGCCGATGGCACTGCGCGGCGACCGGGACACTGCGGACGACCTCATCGGGCACTACCTGAGCGAGATCGGGTCGTATCCGTTGTTGACCGCCGAAGAGGAGGCGACCCTCGCCGAGGTCATGAACACCGGACGTTGCGCCCAGGCCCTCATCGACGGTGCCCCCGGCGGCGATCCCGCCCCCGACCTGGAACCGTTGCACCGCGCCGTCGCCGTCGGTGCCGACGCCAAGAGGCGATTCATCCAGGCCAACCTCCGCCTCGTCGTCTCCATCGCCAAGCGCTACCAGGCATGCGGGCTGCCACTGCTCGATCTCGTCCAGGAAGGCAACCTCGGGCTGATCCGGGCCGTCGAGAAGTTCGAGCCCGCTCGCGGCTGCAAGTTCTCCACGTATGCCACCTGGTGGATACGCCAGGGGGTCAGCCGGGCCATCTCCGACAAGGCGCGCACCATCCGCGTGCCGGTGCACATGCTCGACGTCGCCCGCCGAGTCAACCGCTCGTCCGTCCGGCTGGCTGACATGCTCGGCCGGGAGCCCACCGTCGAGGAGGTGGCCGCTGACCTCGATCTTCCGGTAGCCACCGTTATCGATGCCCGCCGCCTCATCCCGGACGCCATCTCGCTGCAGGACCGTCGCGGCCCCGACGAGGGTGACGGCGAGCTCGGCGACCACATCGAGGATCGCGACGCGGTGGTGCCGTTCGACCAAGCCGACGCCGGCCAGCGGTCGGACGCCGTGCGTGCGGCTGTGCGATCGCTGTCCGAACGCGAGCAACGCGTGCTCACGCTGCGGTTCGGTCTGGCCGGCACGGCGCCATGCACCCTCGAGCAGATCGGCCGCGACTTCCGGCTGACCCGCGAACGCATACGCCAGATCGAGGCGAAGGCCCTCACCCGCCTCCGCCACCCCGCCGGATCCGTCGGCCTCCGTGCACTGGTCGGGCGCACGGAGACCGACGGAGCTCTCATTCCTCCCAGCGCAGACCCGATGGTCAGGCCGTCAGCTGGGCGGGCGCGTTCTTCGGGGGACGCCCCCGCCTGCGCTTGAAGGCGAGGATCTTCCCGTTCAGGAACAGCTGGCCGCCCCACACACCCCACGGCTCGCGCCGCGCGACTGCGCCCTCGAGGCAGGGCTCTCGCACGGGGCAGGCGGCGCAGATCGCCTTGGCCGCAGCGATGTCGTCGATCTGCTCCGAGAAGAACAGGCCCGTCAACGACCCGGCACCGTCGCGGCACCGGGCCGCGGCCCAGTCGACTGCGGGCCCCTCCTCGCCCTCCAACCCTGCTTCGATCCACTCGGCGAGCATCTCGCCTCTCCCCTCTTGTCGTACGGCTCGAATCGATCGCTGAGAAGCACAAAGGCCGCCGGGATGTCCCCGGCGGCCTCTGGGCCTTCCTCTGGATGAGGGCTGGACTATCCAGCCGGATCACCCGCGAGGCCCGTCGGCCACCCGTTGGCGCCGTCGATGCGGAACGCCGTGCCGCCCACCACTGCCGGCTGGTAGCCGGCGGCCGTGACGAGCGGCTTGACGTGGCGGAAGGAGACGGGCGCGCCGCTGCCGGCGGTGGCCCGCTGCCCTTCGCTGCGCCAGCACATGGTCTTCACGGCACGCTCCAAGGTCGATGCGCCGCGGACCAAAGAGTCCGAGGCACCGCTATCGCACCACACCGCCATAGGTGCGTCAACAGATTTTCCGCAGCGCTAGACGAAGGTGGCTCGCGCCGCCGCCAGCTCGGCCAGCAGAGCGGGGGTGGCCGCAGCCACAGGCGAACGGCGCACGGCATGGCCCCGGGCCACGAGCGCCTGTCCGCCGGCATCGACCACCAGGGCGCCCGCTTCCGCGCACACGAGCACGCCGCCCAGGTAGTCCCACGGCCCATGGCTGTTCGTGACGCAGTCGACGTAGCCGTCGACCGTGCCGTCGGCGACTGCGCACAGGTCGAGGGCCGCCGCGCCCAGGGCACGGAACTGACGCCACCCCAGGTGGCGCGGCGGCATGCCGTTGATCGCGACGAGCGCGGTGGCGAGCGTCTCCCGCCCGTTCGGGCGGATGGGGCGCCCGTCACGGCGGGCCCCGCCGCCCCGGGTCGCCTCGTAGCGCACACCACTGGCCTGATTGACCACGACGGCGGCCCGCGGACCCGCGGCGTCGAGCACGCAGATGCTGGTGGCGTACCACGGGATGCGGCGCGATGCGTTGGTGGACCCGTCCACCGGGTCGAGGACGGCGAGCAGCGCCCGCTCCTCCCCGTGCAGTCCGCTCTCCTCGCTCAACACGCCGAGGCCGGCGCCCTCGAGCACAGCCACGGCGGCGGCATCGGCGGCCAGGTCGCTGTGGTACTGGCCCGGACGGGTGCCGGCCAGGCCCCAGTCGTCCAGACCGCCCAGCACGGCGCTGACCGCGTCCGCCGACTCGTGGAGCACGGTCAGCAGGGCGTCGTCGTCCATCGGGTGACGCTATCCGGGCGGCCCGGGCGGCCCCGTTGCGGTGCCGGCGCGGGCGGTCCGCCCGTAGGCTTCGTGCGTGGCCGTCATCGATGTCGCTGGCTTCGTCGCCGACCTGAAGGGTCACGCCGTGGACCATGGCTTCCACGTCCACGACGAGCGCCATTTCGTGGAGACGTACTCGCTTCGCCAGGCGTGGGAGGTCGACCTCCATCCCGAGGAGGGCTGCGGCGTCCCGGTCGACCTGCACCTGGCGCTCGAGGTCGACCCGCGGGTCCTCCTGTCGTTCGAGGACCTCGTCGTCGACCTTCCGGACGACGCCGAGCCGCCCGACGACTTCCACTTCCCCATCACCTTCACGTGGGCGCTGCCGCCTCTGCCCTCGGGCCCCGACCTTCTCCAGCTCCATCTCGACCTGGCCGGCGTGGCCGGCCTCGACCTGCCCCTCGAGGTCTCGGCCATCGACTCGTTCCCGTCAGCCACCGACGCTCCCGAGCGAAGCCTCACCATCATCGCCCGCCAGAAGGTCTCGCTGGCGCGCATCCTGGCCGGCGACGAGCTGTTGTGCGAGACGCTGGACCGGTGCCTTGCCGTGAGCCAGCACCTGCTCAACGCGGCCCCGGGGTGGCTCGCCGACCCGACATGACCTGGTCGCCGCTCACGGACGGCGCCACGGCGGTGGCGGCGGGCACCGGGCTGTAACGAGCAGCGCGGCGAGCGGACAGAAGGACGTGAGGCGGGGACGGCCGTGACGGAAGGCCTGTCGTTCAACGGGCTGCTGGTCGTCAGTCTCATCGCGGTGGCCGCACCGCTCGT